>JBIPPG010000267.1:0-3953 GCA_044368545.1 Chitinophagales bacterium
ATTGGTGCTAATAGTTATGGTTGTGACTCAATAAGAACTCTAAATCTTACCATTAAAAAATCATCATCATCTACTTTTACAACTTCAGCATGCGGAAGCTATTTTTGGACTGCAAAAAATAAAACCTACACAGCTAGTAATTTTACGGACACGGTAATACTAAAAAATGCCGAAGGGTGTGATAGTATTGCTACTTTAAACCTTACTATTAATCCAATACCTAATCCAACGATAATTAAAACAGGTAATATACTTAGTACACAATCTTTTAAAACGTATCAATGGTTGTTAAATGGAGTTAATATCATTGGTGCTCTTAATCAGAGTTATACAGTTTTGGTTAACGGGAATTATCAAGTGGCAGTAATCGACTCTAATAATTGTATAGGAGTAAGTCCTGTAGGAGCGGTAATTGTTTCTTCTTTAAATGAAATAGAAAAAAAATATTTTAAAATCTATCCAAATCCAAGTGAAAAGCTGCTTAATATTGAAACGAATGAACATGAAGAATGGAATGCAATAATAACAGATAGCAAAGGTGCTCAAATCAATCAAATTCAATTTCAAAAATCCACACAATTGGATATCAATAATTATGCACCTGGGGTATATTATATTCAATTGACAAGTAAAGAAGAGGTATTGAATTATAAGTTTATGAAGAATTAGTATAAATAAAGCCTGTAGTTTATTAGAAAAAATGTGTTCAAAAAAAACAATTTATCTCTCAAAAATCTATGAACTATTTTATATCACTAGGGACTACAAAATCCTTTGCTAGACGGTAAAGGCTTTTTTTATTTCAAAATCAGTTATTTTTTTTATTTTTGTAGAAATATATAATCATGCGCAGTTTCTTTATTTGTGTTTTCTCTTTAGTTTTTAGCATATTTGCATTTTCTCAGCAAGAATTGGAGGAAGGTACTTTCAAATTTTATGTCAATGGAGGATTAAATACATCACAAATTTCCAACGATAGTTTGGGTGGATTCAGTAAATGGGGACCTGTGGGTGGAATTGGTGGTTTTTTTATGTTGGGCGAAAAATTCTCAGGAAACCTAGAACTCAATTATACTATGCGAGGCGCTAGAGGAGAGGTTACTTCCAATCCCGATAGCATATATCATAGATATATTGGCACGGACTATATAGAAGCCCCCATATTTTTTAGCTATCATGACAAAAATGTAGCTTCTTTTGGCGCGGGAATAGTATTAGCTTCATTGCTAAATACTTCACAAGCTATTAATTACAAAAATGTAGACGATCAAAAATTAAGTACTTACAATAGTTTGGACATAGGTTTTATTCTCAATGCCGTGTGGTATATTAAAAGTAATTTTGCTTTCAATCTTAGATATATTCAGTCTATTACACCTACCAATGCCGTATCGCCCAAATATGAAGCCCAATATCATAGTGTATTGTCTATTAAAGGGATGTTTATATTTTAAAAATTCTTTGATAGAATTTGTAACTACATTTGAAAAAACAACATTATATTTGTAAGTCGAAACTAAAAAAATGAGTGAACAATTTATAGTATCTGCCCGAAAATATCGTCCCAAACGATTTGATGAAGTTGTAGGACAGGAGCTTACTACCAATACGCTAAAAAATGCCATCCAAAGCGAGCATTTGGCGCACTCTTTTTTGTTTTGTGGGCCTAGAGGTGTGGGGAAAACGACCATTGCACGTATTCTAGCCAAAACTATCAATTGTAAAAACCTGCAACCCGATGGCGAAGCTTGCAACGAATGTGACTCTTGTACCAGTTTTTCGTCCAATGCATCGTTTAATATTCATGAGCTAGATGCGGCGAGTAATAACTCGGTGGATGATATCAGACAATTGGTAGAACAAGTAATGTATCCACCCCAAAATGCTCGTTATAAGATATTTATTATAGATGAGGTCCACATGTTGTCTTCACAAGCCTTCAATGCTTTTTTGAAGACCTTGGAAGAACCGCCTTCTTATGCTAAATTTATATTAGCTACCACAGAAAAACATAAAATTTTACCTACTATTCTCTCTCGTTGTCAAATTTATGATTTCAAGAGAATTAGTGTATTGGATATCCAAAATCATCTTCAATCTATCGCAACAAAAGAAGGTATTGATGCGGAATCCAGTGCCTTGAACGTCATAGCCCAAAAAGCGGATGGGGGATTGCGTGATGCGCTTTCTATGTTTGACCGATTGACGAGTTTGAATGATAATAAATTGCTATATAGTTCTGTAATTCAGAATCTTAACATACTTGACCATGATTATTACTTCAAGTTTGTAGATTTGATAAAAGCCA
The DNA here is from genome assembly GCA_044368545.1 of Chitinophagales bacterium. Taxonomy (GTDB): domain Bacteria; phylum Bacteroidota; class Bacteroidia; order Chitinophagales; family JADJOU01; genus CHPMRC01. Next base: position 2,309 of record JBIPPG010000267.1, read on the forward strand.
ATGATACCGCAGGTTTGGTTTCAGGATTACACGAAGTTCTGGGCAGTGGTTTTGAATTGGAGGCATTTATCGATGGTTTTTCGGCTCATATCAGAAATTTATGGATGACACTAAAGCCCGAAACACTTTCTTTGCTGGAATATAACCCCGAAATAATTCAAAAATACAAAACACAAGCGGCTTTGTTTTCCGAAGCAGTTTATTTGAATATGCTTCAAATCATTTCGGATTGTGAGAAATCGCTTCCCATTTCGAGGCAAAAGAAACTGAGTGTAGAACTAATGCTTTTAAAACTGGCTTATGTTCAAAATATTATGAATACTTCTTGGATGAACTTAGAAGTAGAAAAAAAAAAATAAGTTAGCCGAACCTCAATCCTATTCCGCTCCAACGCCCGAAAACAAAGTTTCGATAGTAATGGAAAAGCCAGTAGAGCCTAGAGCTGCTACAAAATCGATGCCTACATTAGATGATTTAATAAAAGAAGCCTCTACCAAAAAAACAGATGAGGTGAAAATAGAGGCGGTGGAAGTTACAACTATTCAAATTGAAAATGCTTGGGCATCAATATTGAACAAAATTGACAAAACACATTTGGATTATGACTATTTGAGTACTTTAAAACCTGCAATCAACGATTCACGATTTGAATTTACAGTTCAAAATGAAATTCAACAGAGCATTGTGATGAATAATTTCCCTATGTTCAAGAAAATATATGCCGAAATAGCCAAAGCACATGCAGATTGGATTTGTCATATAGATGAAACCATTCTTTCTACAAACGTTTTATTGAATAAAAACGATAAATTACAAAAATTAATAGAAAAATATCCACTTCTGGAAGAGTTCAAAAAAGAATTTGGACTGGATATGTACGATTAAGATTTTATTTATTCGCCAATTCCCAATTCCAAGCCGTCAACATCATTTCTTCAATTGAGCGCTTTGCTTCCCAATTTAAGACTTCTTTTGATTTGGTACAATCCGAATAAATAGCTACTAAATCGCCCTCTCTAGGTGATGCATAGGCTACATTTAATTTCTGATGGCTCACTTTTTCAAAAGCGTGAATGGCTTCAAGTACCGAAACACCATTTCCACTTCCAATATTAATGATATCGTGCTTTTTGGTTGATTTTCCTTCCAGCAATAGTTTAAGAGCCGCTGTGTGAGCCTCTGCCAAATCCATCACATGAATATAGTCTCTAATGCAGCTTCCGTCTCGTGTAGGCAATTCCGTTCCAAAAACACTTAATTTCTCAAATTTGCCCATTGCTGTTCCCGTAATACGGGGTACCAAATTATTGGGAATTACAGATGGAGACTCGCCTATTTTTGCCGATTCATGCGCTCCAACAGGATTGAAATAGCGCAGTGAAATAAATTGTGCAGCCGATATTTGTGAAACATCTTCAATCATCATTTCGCCCATTTGTTTTGTACGTGCATAAGGACTTTCCGCTTTATTCAGCGGTGTATCTTCATTTACAGGCAGCTGATTTATATTTCCATAAACCGAACAACTAGAACTAAATACAAAATTTTTAATTGAAAAAGTATCTAAACACTCCAATAAATTAAGCAAGCTATCATTATTGTTTCTAAAATATAGTATTGGATTTGTTACACTTTCATTTACATA
>JBIPPG010000268.1:0-3933 GCA_044368545.1 Chitinophagales bacterium
AAGGACGGTATTTTTTGTAGCTATAGATGGGTTTCCAAAGAAGAGGTAGATGTTGTAGCTACAAAAAATGTTGTCCTGGAGCCACTGGCAAGCGCGTTGGGAGAGCGGCTTTTTTACATAATGTTATTATAGTGCATCCGAGATTTTGATTAGTAGCAGGATAGTCCTTATGCACTATAATGCAACATTATGTAAAGAAGCTTGGGGAAAAAAATTACTGGCATGAGTTGCGAAGCGTACGTGTTTTTGTTTTGTGTGTTGGGCAAGCTCTTTGCCTGATGGCGTGCAGGATTTTTCAATTTACATATAATTTTCTTGCCATCAGGCAAAGTGCTTGATGTGCGTTGGGACAAAAACCATGACAGTAATTTTTTTTGGAGCGTTGGGAAGGAGTGGCAATTTGAGTACTTTGCTTACGAGTTAATTTTTTGGAATAATCTAGTGGGCATTACATACTGCAAATCTTCTAATCTTTTTCCATTTTCAATTGGTTGAAAAACTGCAAATGAATCCCCATCTTCATCTATAAACTCATCTGTTAACAATATCCCTGTGGCATGTTTATCAGTTGCTACATCAGGGAAAACAATTTTTACTCTGTCACCTTTTTGCCATTTTTTACGATTTAGGTTTGCCTCTGAAATAATTTTTCCCATACTACGAATTTCAAATCCAGTTACTAATGATTTTGTGATTGGGTCAAAGATTGGGTCAATTACAGGTATTAAGCCTTCTTTAAAAAAGAGCTGTAAGTAAGTATCTAATTCAAAATCAGTTTCAATAATTTTTATTTTGCAACCACCTAAAACTTTAAGTATTTCATTCCAGTTTAGATGAAATTTATCGAACTCTAATGGATTTGTTATTAGAAAAACATGATTTTCAATTTTAACTAAATCATTTGTTTCAGGATAACAGACTAAGCCAATTGGTGTGTAATCATTATTTATTTCTGTTTGGTTTTCTTCTAACTGAATACTGTATGTTGCTTTTTCAAAGTGAGAAGCATTAACGATAGTTTGCTCAGGAAGTTTTAGTGTATTTAATAGCTTATATGAACCGTTCATTTTTGTTTCAACAATCATGCAAATAGGATCTCCTTGTTCTATGGATTCTTTAATTTGTTTATTGAATTTTTCAACTTCTATATCAATTTCCTCATTGCTAAATCTGTGAATGCCTTTACCAAGTTTCATAAACGAATAGGTACCGTCTTCATAATACTGTCTTATACAATATTTGCCAGTATTAATATTATTTAAGGGATTCCAACTTATTATAGGCTTAATTGAATTGTTTGAGAATTTCTTTTTAATTGCTCTGATTTGCCCCTGTCCTTTTAAAAGTAATTCAGCCCATTTGCTGTAATCAAAATTAAGTAGATTAGATTTTTTTAAATCTTTATAACCTGATTGACCTAATATTCTATCAGCAGGTCTTAGACATTCTTTATGAACATTACCTACTTTGTCTTTTAGTTCCAATTCGTCAATTTCGATAAAAAAACAATCATTAGTACTTATTTTTTCTCCACAATGTAAGCATGACATTTGGTCTTTATTGAATTCTAATAACTCTTTTAAATATTCAGCTTGTGCTAATGCAGGAACTGAGTCTTCAACTTTCTCAATTTCTTCAACTGCATTTATTGCTATTACTGACTTATCCTTAAAAGCTTCTTGATTATTATCGAAGTATCTTTTCAATCCAGTCCAAGTAGCAAATCGTTGTATTAAAATAAAGTCTTCTTCATTTTCTACACCTTGAAATAGCACTTTGTTTTCTCTAAACTTTATTTTCTTTTTGCCATCGTCCTCAAATCTAAAGTTCTCGATTATCATAAAATCATAATTTTCAATAAATGATTTTATTAATAATATCTCTTTTCCTGCTGATAGTCTGTTTTCATTGTCATCTATTCTCTTTATTTCTAGTTTTAAGCTAGGCGTATTCGGAATTCCTCTAGTTGTTTTTATATTTTGTATAATAAATTCTTTATTAAGTTTTAATACCATTTCACCATTTTCATGACCAATGTTATCAATAAATGCTCCTCTAGAAGTTTGTTTTGAATTATTATTTGTTAATGTAGTTACATACTTAATAATTTCATTTACTGAACAAAATGCATTAGTATTCTTTTCTAAAAAACGTATTAAGTATTTAGCGAAAGGACTATGCTGTCCTGGCTGACCATCAGACACTTTTTCCTCGCTACCAGAAGCTAACATCCATCTTGATTTATAAAATGTCAATTGTGTATATTCTTTTTCTTCTATCACTCCTCTTGTTCTAGTTAGAAATGTTCCTGAAAAACAAGAGTCAGAAATTAACCAAATGTGTTTTGCATCAATATCTTCAATAAAATCTTTGATTACAGCATTTTCAATTAATGTGCTTGGATTTATTGTGCCATCAGTTGGAACCCAATATCCTCTTTTTGTTTGCGGATTCATTTGTCCATGTCCCGTAAACAGAATAATTAGGTTATCAGAAGAATCTACAAACTGCTTGATAGATATAAAAGCCGAATATATACTATCTCTTGTGGCTTGATTGTTTGTCAGTGAGCCGTGAAATATTTCAAAAGAATATTTGTCGATCAATATTTGACTAATTTTTTCTGCATCAAGAACTGCATTATCTAGATTTGGCCAAACCTCAGATTCGTATTTGTCAATTGCTATAGTAAAAAGTATATTTCTAGGTACGTACATATTAAATTTTACGATTTAAGTTTATGCTGATTACTTACTATTTGTTCCATAGCCAATTTTAATACATTCCAACTTATTTTAGCGGTTTGCATATTTGGATTGAACTCTTTTACTAATTGCTCATGTGGATGAATATAATTTCTAAAATCTCTCAGATTATGACTGAACTTCTTTACATTCTCATCTAATAATTTTATTTCATATCCAACCTCTATAAAATCATTTAAAGACCAAAATCTAAATTGTTTTGTTTTATTTTCTTCGTTTTTAGGTGCTTTTTTTGCTTGATTAAAAATTTTAGGACTTTGTAATGCTAGACCTAAAAAAATACCTTCTAATACACTTCCACAAATTACAATTGATGATAAAGGAGCATTTACAGATAAAGATAACTTAACTTCTTGTAATCTTAAACTCAAAACATTTTTTAAATCATTATCAATACTTATTTCTTCAATTGAAATTTCTTCAAAATCTTTTTTAATAAAGTCTTCTTCTGTTTTGATTGTATTATTTAAATATTGCTGTTTTGAGAATTCAAGACATTCTGAAAAATGTTTTGTTTCGAGTATTTCGACTTTATTATTTGGGTTTGTTTCGAAATCCCAAGTTCCATCTGTACATGCAATACCTCTAAATTTACCAAAGCTATTGTCTTTATCAAAAAGATTTACTTCTGGGCACATATTGGAGAAATGTCCATATTTTGGACCTCTTAAAATAGTGGGTTCTTCAGCTCTTAATTTTATCCTTTTGTTTTCATAGTCTGCTGAAATTACTCCTTCCTTTTGTAAAGTTTTAATGAAATTCCTATCATAATCGACCTCATCATATTTTGAGAAAAAATATAAAGTCCAAGAGTGCCTATCACAATATCCTAATATTGGGCATCTATTGGGTAAGTTTTGCTCAAGGCTTAGTTTAAAATATTCTTGTTTATTCATAATTTAAAATGGTAAATCATCATCTTCAATCTCTTGAGGAATATCTATTATGTCAAATGTTTTTGGATTTAATGACCCTATCTGTTTTAAATATTTAGAATTAAAGATTGAGAAACTTCTTAATCCATGTTCAAACAAATCATAGAGTAAATTAATTTTATATCTTGCTTCTAAGCTTTTTTTGATTCTTTCTGAATGCACATTTCCTTTTCCCGATATCATCAATGATGGTGCTAAATGGTGAGGAAATTCTCTTTGAGATTCATTATCCA
>JBIPPG010000033.1:0-13314 GCA_044368545.1 Chitinophagales bacterium
TCGGCGCAAATGAATTTTCCTAGCGAAAGTCACCATACGCCGGGACAAGGTTTGAATTATACACTCCGTCGTCCGTTGGGCGTAGTAGGTTGTATTTCGCCTTGGAATCTACCCTTATATCTTTTTTCGTGGAAAATAGCACCTGCATTGGCCGCTGGAAATACCGTTGTGGCAAAACCTTCGGAAATTACACCATATACTTCGTATCTGCTTTCTACGGTTTGTAAAGAAATCAATTTTCCAAAAGGGGTACTGAATGTAGTGCACGGATTGGGCGCAAAAGTAGGGCAAGCCATAGTAGAACATAAAGATATCAAAGCTGTAGCTTTTACAGGAGGCACACAAACAGGTCGTATTATCAATGAAATTTGTGCGCGTCAGTTCAAAAAAGTTTCCCTAGAATTGGGGGGTAAAAATCCAAACATTATCTTTGCTGATGCCAATTTGGATGAAGCTATTGATACGACTATTCGTTCTTCTTTCAACAATCAAGGGCAAATTTGTCTTTGTGGCAGTAGAATTTTTGTTCAAGAATCTATTTATGAAACGTTCAAAACTCGTTTTTTAGAAAAAATAAATAATCTTAAAGTAGGAGACCCACTTACCGAAGTCAACTTGGGTGCGGTAGTGAGTCAAGACCATCAAAAGAAAATTTTATCCTATATACAATTGGCAAAAGAGGAAGGTGGAACCATACTTACGGGTGGGGAAGCGCATTATCCCGAAGGTCGTTGTGAAAAAGGTTTTTTCATCAAACCAACGGTTATTGAAGGATTGAGCCATTTGTGCAGAGTCAATCAAGAAGAAATTTTTGGGCCCGTGGTCACACTTACCCCTTTCAAATCCGAAGTGGATGCAATTGAAATGGCCAATAGCACGCCTTATGGATTGGCTTGTAGTATTTGGACGCAAGATGTCAAAAAAGCACATCAAGTAGCCGAACAAATAGATAGTGGCATTGTATGGATCAATACTTGGATGGTACGCGACTTGCGAACGCCATTTGGGGGAATGAAAGAAAGCGGAATGGGTAGAGAAGGGGGCTTTGAAGCGATGCGTTTCTTTACCGAGCCCAAAAATGTTTTTGTCAAATATTAGAATATGTTCAATTCGTTTGGAAATTTATTGAAAATAACCACTTTTGGCGAAAGTCACGGAGAGGCAATTGGTGGAATTTTGGACGGAATGCCTGCCAATATTGAAATAGATATTTCCAAAATTCAAGTAGCCTTGGATAGACGAAGACCAGGACAGTCGCATATTACTTCGGCTCGCAACGAACCTGATAAGGTAAAACTACTTTCAGGAATTTATGAAGGGAAAACTACTGGGCATTCCATTGGATTTTTGATACCCAATGAAGATAAAAAATCGAAAGATTACGACGAATTGAGTCAGATTTTTAGACCGTCACACGCCGATTTTACGTATTTCAAAAAATATGGAATCCGCGACCCAAAAGGAGGCGGCAGAGCATCGGCACGAGAAACAGCTAACTGGGTAGTTGCAGGTGCATTGGTACAAAATATTATTCCCAATATAGAAATAACAGCTTTTGTATCTCAAGTGGGCAGCATAAAATTGACCGAAACGGATGTTATTGATTTTGAAGAAATTGAAAAAAATCCCGTTCGATGTCCGCATAGGCTTCGTGCCAAAGAAATGGAAGATTTTATTGCTCAAATAAAAGAAGAAGGCGATACTGTAGGAGGTATAATTTCTTGTGTGGCTAAAAATGTACCTGTAGGATTGGGCGAACCTATTTTTCATAAATTGCACGCACAATTGGGACAAGCTATGCTATCTATCAATGCCGTAAAAGGCGTTTCTTTTGGCGCTGGATTTGATACAGCTGCTATGCGTGGAAGCGAATACAACGATATTTTTAATCCCGACCAAACCACCAAAACCAATCATTCGGGTGGCATACAAGGTGGTATTTCCAATGGGATGGATATTACTTTTCAGGTAGCATTTAAGCCCGTATCTACGCTTATGAAATCACAAGAATCCATTACACATTCCAATGAATCCATTGAATATACTGCCACAGGCAGACACGACCCTTGCGTAGTACCTCGTGCGGTGCCTATTGTGGAGGCTATAACCCTACTCGTACTCGCCGATATGTATTTGATGGCAGGAAAGCGGATTTTTTGAATTTTTCAATTTTAATAATTAATTTAGATTTATATTAGATTTGCACAAATTCAGAAAGCTATAATAGCCGAAAAGAGGGAAAGGTAACAAAAGTTGGATTGGTGTATTACGGCATCTCGGAAAATTTTTCATAAATGGCTGGTCAACAATGAAAAATTTATCCCTGATCTCAAAATCAAAACAACTCATTTCGCTCCGTCATCCTATATTTGAATTTTGTTAAAAGATATTAAATTTGGATTGAAAATAATATTATTTTTCATTTTGTATAATATACGCATAAATTAAACATTATCATATACCTCATTTTCATTCAAAAAAATTTATGGATTTGTGAAAAATATTTTATATTTGCACATATAAATGCATTAGGCTTAAGCCATTGCGTCAAGAATCAAAACTATTATTTATTAACTATAAAAATATCAAATTATGAAAAAAACAATTTTAACAACATTCGTTTTAGGAACCAGTCTATTCGTTTATTCTTTTGGAGAAAACCCTAAGAATAGCGAGAAAAACGAAGCCAAACAAGAAAATCAACTATCTGTTTCCGCTACAAAAATGAATATTTTATATGTTGGGCTTGATAATCCATTGGATATTGCTATCCCAAACGAAAGTAGTGAAAACATTAGCGTAATTATTGATAATGGAACCGTTGAGAAAAAATCAGGCATAGAATGGATTGCTAGAGTGTATAAAACAGGAAAAACAACCGTTCAAGTATTCGTTGAAAAAAATGGAGTAAAAACGCTTTATGGGACAAAAGAGTTTAGAGCGTATAGAGTTCCTGATCCTGAGCCAAAAATCCTTGGCGCAAAAGAAATGGCAATTGATAAAGAAACCGTTATGAAAAACCCCAATCTAGAAATAGTTTTAGATAACTTTCAATTTGATGGTAACTTTTTTAAAGTGTCTTCATTCACATTTTTAATTTCTAGTAAAAACGCAACAAAAGAGGTAAAATGCACCGATGGAAAAATAAGTCAAGAAGGAATAGAGATGCTAAAAAACTCAAATTCGGGCGATATGCTAACTTTTGCTGATATAAAAATTACGGATATAGGCGGCACAACAAGAAAAATATCCCCTATGACCATTCGTTTAAAATAATGATATTCGATTATCCGCTATTTTTCTAATTTAATATTAAGTTGTAATGAGTGCTTTTTAGAGCGTTGGGATTGAAAAATATAATCGTAATAAAAAAAATATCGCATTTGTAAATATTGGTTTATAATTGCGGGTATTAACGAGTTGGTAGTCATTGTAAACGACATCGTAGTAATTTTAGACCTTAAACAAAATAAAAAATGGACAAAAAAAGCAGTGTACAAAAAATTCTTCATTTTCCACTTACTAAAATAATAATTGGCGTTTTAGTTTGTGGTGTAGTCCTTAGCATAGGAAAACTATTGATGGGCAAAATTTTAGACCTAACTGCATTAGACATAGATGTAAAAAAATTGATAACAGGAATTGTGGTTGCAATACTTGCAATAGTTTCTTACACCTACTTGTTTAAATTTTACGAAAAAAGAGCGATTAAAGAATTTTCAACAAACGGACTTTTTAAAAGTTTGACAATTGGATTTGTTATAGGTTTTGTTCTACAATCATTGACAATACTTGTTATTTATTTAAAAGGGGGTTATTCAATAGTTTCTATAAACCCAATTCATTTTTTAGTTCCACCATTGACTATGGCTTTTACTTCTGCGATTTTTGAAGAAATTTTAATGAGAGGTATTATATTTAGAATAACAGAAGAGAAATTAGGGAGTTATATTGCACTATTTATATCCGCGATTTTATTTGGAGCCATGCATCTTGGCAATCCAAATAGTTCATTAATAGCGGCAATTGGACTAGCAATTCAAGCTGGACTTTTATTGGCATCAGCCTATATTTATTCACGAAATTTATGGTTTCCAATTGCTATTCATTTTGCTTGGAATTTTACACAATCTGCCATATTCGGAGCAAATGTTTCAGGAACTTCAATATCACAAACATTGATTACTTCTAAAATAGAAGGTGCGGAATGGTTTACAGGTGGAGAATTTGGACCAGAGGGTTCAATTCAAGCAACAGCTTTTTGTTTCATTGCGACCGTAATACTGTTAATTTTAAGCCACAGAGAAGGAAAAATAATAAGGCCATATTGGAAGAAATAATTATGAAGAAAAAATAACGAATAGCTTACAAGGGTTTTGCAAAAAAAAGCGGGCTGAAGTGCTAAATTCAACTGTAGTAATTCTATACCCGCCCCTTCGCCAAGCTGCCAAAACTTTAGCGGCAATGAAAAGCGTAAATAGGGATAAAATAGACAACAAGAGTAACAATAACAAAAATGTCGTATGCGACAAACAAATATATGGATGTAAAAATAGAAAAAATAAAAATTGACTATAAAGGCAAACAAGTTAAGGCTTGTAAACTGACCGTAGCTTCAGAAATTCCAATAGATATTGATACTGCTTGGGCAAAAATTCAGACTAGTGCATTATTAAAATTTGTTTCGGAAGGTAAAGTAAAATTTAAGCCAACTGGCGGACAATTTCCTGAAATATGGAAAGAAGGCGACACGGTTTCGACAAGAATGCTTATGTATAGTTTTGTTCCATTAGGCGGGCTGCATTCGCTTTATTTTGAGAAGATAGATAACGAAAATAAAATTTTGCAAACAAGAGAGTGGGACTATTCAGCGAAAGTATGGAACCATAAAATGTCATTAAAAAAACAGACCGAAACAACAATAATATATGAAGACGAAATCGTTATTTATGGAGGCATACTGACGGATTTTATAACATTATGGGCAAAATCATTTTATATACATAGACAAAAAAGATGGCAATTAGTGGCTAGAAACCCAACGCTGATAAAATAGCTATTGTAGCTAAGGTGCCATAAGAGTCTTCCACTTGTCCCACTTTCGCGCGCGTCTCGCTAAATCCCGCCTTCACTCGCATCTCACTAGTGAATATTAACTAAAGCGTCTCGCTAACTTCATTTATACAATAATAATTGTATAGAATATAAATTGACACAAAAAATTTTTATCTATTTTTGTTCAATCTATGTTCAATTTTATGAGAATTCGAAATAGCTTATTTTTATTTTTAACAATCCTTTCCACTTCGATGATGGCTCAAGAGCCTTGTAGCTATTCTACTTCATCTAAGAAAGGGGGTTTTTGGGTTTTTGCTACGTTTTATCAACCCAATACACAAATCCCATTAGAAGGCGAATGCGAACAAAAGCAAGGCAATAAACCTTTTTTGTATCGGATGTTTAAAGCGGGTAGAATCCAAAAAGAAATTGTATACTCTTCCGAAAATGTACTTACATCCTATTTAGAAATTTATAAAAAAAAGCGGGATTCGGTCATAGGGGAATACAAAAATTTTGGAGAAAATGGTAAATTAATGCTTCATGAAATTTTTTATTTAGATAAAAATAATCGAAGATGCGTGCATAGAAAATCCTATTATCCCGATGAAAAACTAAGATTTGATCAATATTTTACGTGGATAAAAGATAGTGAAATAAACGAATATCAAAGAGCCAATCATCCTCCACATACGATTGACGAGGAAGGTTATACCTATATACAAGTTCCATTTGGGTGTGAAAAAGTATATGATATGACCGGTCAGATTGCAGAAGAAAAACACCACCAATTGCGCAACGACGGTACACATGAATTTGCTTCGCTAGAAGGCCCTGCTATTCGTTATCATCATAATGGAAAAATAAAAGAATCCAAGCACTATAAATCGGGCAAGCTTCACGGCGCTTTTCTAGAATTTAACTTTTTAGGCGATACCATTTGTGTGGGGAGTTATGACATGGGTATCAAAAAAGATGTTTGGAGGTATTGGCACGACGATAAAAAACTAAAAGCAAATCATTTATATAATATCAATGGTAAATATCCCTTTCAAGCACAAAAGGAAGAATGGTCGGAAAAGGGAAAGCTAACGCTTCAATTTCATTTTGATGAAAATGGAATTGGGAAATTAAAGGAGTGGACGGAACAGGGCGTTTTGATTCATGAACAAGAATTGATAAATCTCAAACTAGACAATGGAAAAGAAACTTTTTGGTATCCAAATGAACAAATAAAATCGCATATGAATCATACCAAAGGAGCCGATACAACGTATCAGGAATGGTATGAATCGGGACGCGAAAAGACATTAAAAAGAAATTATTCCTATAATAACAACAAAATTACATCCAATAAAGAATGGTATTCCAACGGCAATCTTAAAGAAGCGGTGGAGCTGACAAAAAGTGAATTTGTCAATATCTATACCCAACAAAAATATTATGAAAACGGAAATTTGAGTCATGTAGATATCCGTAAAAATAGAGAACAGTTTATAGAAGCATATGCTTCAAATGGTATAAAAATTAGAGCAATAAAATTGCTTGATGGTAAAATTAACGGACGTTTTCAAGAATTGGATTCTACAGGTCAGGTCATCGTGGATATCAATTACCTCAATGGCATAAGACATGGCGCATATAAAGCATATAAAAACAACATTATTAGCTATGAAGCATTCTATGATCATGGCGTTTGGATTCAAAAGCCAGAAAAAAAATCTTCTTTTTTTGATAAATTCTCAATGTTGAATGCCACCGAAAAACATAACTTTATTTCTACAGCCTATACGAACTTAAACCGCCTTTTATATGTTCCCAATCCATTGCAAAAATCAAAATCAGAAATAGACACATTGGCGGCTATTATATGGCAAATGAAAAGGCTGGCACCCAACTTTACCAGTTGGATTATCAATACAAATGTAAATAATCCTGTATTAAATATAAGACTGGTAGAATCTTATTTCCGAGATCTTAAAACCAATCAAATCACTTCTAGTTTTAGTAAAGAATTATTAGCTGGGCTGGATCAATTAAATCTAAAATTGCCTGATTTTAATTTTGAATATGGAGAAAAGTATATAAATATTGAACTCAAAGACTGGGTAAATATGGCTATGCTCAAACAAATTTTTCCAAAAATCAACCATTTGATGCAGATATATCAGCCATCCGAAAAAAGCGAGCCTTCTCTCGATATAAGATTAAAAAATGCTAAACATGATAATCATCTAAGATATTCAATGGAAAGACTAACCATCAACAGTTGGAAAATTACGATTCAGCATAGTATGAATACCTATCACATGATCTTGTATGGAGATGGAACTATTGAAATTGAAAACCAAGCGATGTCTTGGAGCGACTTTCTGAAAGTAGATTTTAATGTTTCTGATCACGGTGGCAGAATGTATGATGATTAAAATGTAATTTTGATTGATTTGGGTTAATTACTAAAACTCAACATCTTACTTTATTCAAACAAAAAAATATTTAAAATTATTTTTTTTCCTTTAATTTCGTACTTTATTAAGTTATGGGTAAGTTAACTGAAATAACCATAAGGTGGAGTTCGGAGACCACCAAAAAAACGAGGCGAAACCGAAAAGCCAAATGAGTAGGAAAACAAAAAAAAGAAAAATTATGAAAGTAATGTCAATAATTGGTATTGTATGGTTTTCTCTTTCTTTGATTTGCATAATTGCATTTTTTGAAAGCGATATAGAAGCATCTTCAGGTTGGGGTATGCTAGGAATGCTTTATGCAATCCCTTATTCAATTGTTGGTCTTATTCTGTCAAACAGGAAAAAACAAACAGAAAAATCTACCATAATACAGTTGATTGAATTATCTGAATTAAAAGAAAAGGGTATTTTATCAGAAGACGAATTCCAAGCAATGAAAAAGGACTTATTAATGATGTAACTCAGCCCATAACGGTTTATGAGACGACAACCAAACAGACATTAATAAGCAAATGGACGTATTTTTACTTATAGGACTTTACATACTTGTATTCATTGGACTTCCAATCGGACTAGTTTGTTTATTTTATTTCGTTCCAAAAAAGCTTGGCTATCCAAAAACAGGAAAGTATTTGGCGATAATATTTGGTCTACTAGTTTTGGCACTTGTTTTATGGACAGTTTTTGAAGACCAGCTTTTTACAAAGGACAACGCAATAGAACTTATTAGAGAACAACAGATTTTGTTGAAAGACAAATTTGAATTAGTGAAAAATGAATCATCATCAGCAATTGGAGACTATTACCACACTTTCACATTGAAAATATCTGAGCGTGACAAACAAAACGCAATTTTGAAAATTAAAAGTTCAGATAATTTTAAAGCGGACAACTCATCTATTGACCCAATGCTATATCTCTCTAACAAAAGATATTTTGGCCCCAAAGTAATTCAAAACTATGAAACCGAAAACACTTATGTGAGAGAATATTTCAAACCGAGCGGACAGGAAGGTTACGCACCAACCTTTAGACGAATATCAATAAGTAAAACGGAAAATGAACTAACATTTGAGGATATTGATGAATAGAAAAAGACCCGCCTTCGCTTAGCGTCTCGCTTATATTACCTTAACAGAATTAGCCTACTCCATTGGCAAATGATTGCCCCACATGCGCATTTGTCTTACCACCCATCGTTTGCGTCTATTGATAAAGCTAGAAGGATTGTCGGCTTTGTATTTGATGGGATTGGGAAGTACTGTTGCAAGCAATGCGGCTTGTTCTTTGCTCAAGTTTTTGGCCGATTTATTGAAAAAATGAAGCGAGGCCGCTTCGGCACCATAGATGCCATCTCCAAATTCAATGACATTGAGATATACTTCCAAGATGCGTTCTTTTGACCATATTAGCTCTATCAAAAAAGTAAAATACACCTCAAAGGCTTTGCGGATATAGCTTCGGGTAGGGAGCAAAAATACATTTTTGGCCGTTTGCTGCGAAATAGTACTGCCTCCTTTTATCTTCCGCCCACGCTCATTGTTTCGCAAGGCTTTTTTAATAGCTACCAAGTCAAAACCATTGTGTTTTAGGAAATTTTGATCTTCCGAGCATACCACCGCCAATTGAAGATGGGGCGAAATATTTTCGATACTTTCCCAATCTTTTTTCAGTCGAATTTTTCGCTCAGAATTAATCATTTGTTTTGGTAAACTCCATATCATCAGGGGCGTAATTGGCACAGGAAGCCATTTGAACACTACTACCGAGACTATACTCAAAATAAAAAACCATTTTATCGTTTTGCCTACAAAACGCAAGATGCGCTTGAATAGAGAAGGAGAAGATTGTATTGTCATGAACTATTTTTTTTGCCTAATTTGATAAATGCTGCTTGATAATATTTGGAAAAAGTTTCTACAAAAATAGTAAATTCAATTAAAAAGCCCATTTTTCCATTCAAAAACCCTTTTTTTAGAAAGTATCCTTTAAAAAATTTAATCATTGGACTGAACAACAATGAAACTCCAATCGATATCCAAGTTTTTTTTGACAATCCCTGTGAAGCTAGCGTAGCATATTTTTTGGATTTTAACCATAACGAATGGGTATCTGAGTATGCTTGATGAATTATGGGAAATGTGAGTTTGGTGTCAATAATATCTTTTGAAAACGCCAAATGTTCATGCGGCGTTGTTCCCGCCCATTGTGCATGATTTTTTTGCCAAAACCGTATTTTTCTATCGGGATACCAAGTTCCATGCAAGATAGATTTAGTCCCAATTTTGTTGATTCTAGGAAAAGACGCTATCTGCGGCAGTGAATTTTTATGATCAAAAAAATAGGTTTGCAGCGCATCCGAAGCCCATTCATCGGCATCCAAGCTAAAAATAAAATCGCTTGAAGCAAGGCTATTTGCATAATTTTTTTGAAGAATATAATTATCAAAAATTCGTTGATATACCTTCGTTTTGGGAAATGAAGCCGCTATTTCTATCGTTTTATCGGTAGAAAAACTATCCACAACAATTATCTCATCCGAAAAAGGTAAGACGCTTTCTATACATTTGCCAATCTGCAATGCTTCGTTGAATGTAATAATTACGGTAGTAATAGTCATCTGCGATTCTCAATTTTGTGAAGCAAACAAAAAGGCACTACAAATACCAAAACTCCAATTTGGGTCTCCAACATAGGTTCTACCATAAAAGCCGAGCACATAGCAGCGGTATAGGCAAAAGGCAACCATTCTTTTTGACGCCACGAAATCCAAAAAGAAGCAAATATTGTAAACAAAAATAATAGTAATCCTATAAGACCATTTGCAGCGGCAATATATACAAATTCATTGTGTGGGAGCATAATATCTTCGCCCTTATCTTCGCCTGTTATAGCCACTATAGCCTGCTTCATATCTCCTTCCCCAACGCCTAAGATCTTATTTTTCATAAAAATTTCAGCTCCAATTTGTATCGAATGCCATCGGCTACCATCGGAATATTTGTGGGTAGGATTGGCCAAAAACTCTTGTATATCCCAGCGCATATACCCTATTTTTCGGCTCAATGTAGGCACAAAAAGTATCATTATGTATGACAGTAAAATGATAAAACACGTGATAAGGCTAGCTTTGATAATTTTTCGGGTTTTTATAACCCAAAACACCCCAAAACAAATAAATGCAATATACATAGCAAGCATAGCACTCCTTACACTCAAAAAATGAATAAACACAAACAAATACAACGCTATAATTCCATAAAAAATCGATTTTCGTTTATCAATTTGATAGTAAAAAGACGTAAAATATAGGGATAACAAAAAACAAAAATTGAGTAATAAACCATATCGAATATGACTTCGCATAGGCACCCATAAAGGCTGCCCTTGCATAATTTTGTGCGAAAAAACTTGAATATCTTTTAAATATATTCCAATAACCATAAAGGAAGAAAATACAAAAAGTATCAATAAAGCATTAGTCAATTTTTCAAATTGTTTTAGCGAAATATCTGGAAGCCATAAAAAACTAAAAGCAACCGCTATCAGCGAACTTTTGAGGTTCATTTTCTGGAAAAAATAAAATAAATCTTGACTCCAAAGCCCTGAAAGTACAATAAACACATAAAATAAAATGAGACTTATAAATATAAAATCTCTTTTGCTAAATTCTTTCTTGAAAGAAAAAAACAAAAAAGAATATAATACCAATCCCAAAACCGAAAGGCTCAGCGGGGCATGTCCTTTGACAAAAAAGCTCATAAAAATCATTAGACACACTGGAATCATTCCATTGTACTTGATTTTTGAAATAAATGATTTTTTTAATGTCATATTCGGCAAATATAGGATTTTTTTGAAAAGAAGTATAATGAAAACTCATAGCATACAGTTTTTGTACCCCCAAATAAAACAATCAAAAGAAACGTAGATTGGACTATATTGATTGTATAAACGGTATAAGATAGATATAAACGAAAAAAGCGCACTAATATTATATCAGTGCGCTTTTTCATAACGGGAGTTAAAATTTGTAATGTTTTCCAGTCTTTATATCTTTTGTTATTCTTAAAAAGATATTATATTTTCAATTATTGCTTCTAAAAAGTAATAATATATTCTTGCTTAAAAACTTAATACAAAGATGAGGCGAAATATCATTTATTTGATCATATATTGAGGGAACGCAGAATATTTTGAGGGAACGTTTTGAATAGCCATAAAAATGGCGTTTTTTTAATTTATTTTAACAAATAACAGCTTCGAAAAATTCATTTCTTGATTTTTAATTGAGTAATATTTTTTGTAAAAAATTGTTTTTTTCAATTTTAGCCCAGATAGAAGCGGATATCCTCTGGAACGAAGTGGAAGAGATAGTAGCGAATAGCCCCGCTAAACGGGATTTACAACGGGAAATAGCTCCAAAAATAATTTATATTAGTTAATGAAAGTGTAAGATTGAGAATAGTCAACTAGTATGATAATCTGATATAACAAAAAAAACTGGCTCCGAAAATTATCAGAGCCAGTATAAAAAAATAAGAAAATTCAAAAAACGATTAACTATAATTTCACTTTTTTGCTAATGGTATTTTCGCCAATGACTACATTAATGATATAAACGCCTTGACTCAAAGAAGCTTCATTTATGATGATTGATTTTTGATTTGCAGCTTGTTCAAAAAGTTTTGCACCTTGAATATTGTAAATAGAAACATTTTGAATATTAGCAAGGGCTTTGATTTGAATTTCACCCGAATTCATTCTAGAAACAATGAAGTTATTTTCATCATTAAGCGCCGCCGATTGAATACTACTTGTAGATTTCAACGTATTTACTTTTGTATTGGTAATAATAGCCTCATTATAATCAAAATAGATATAAGCGGTATTTTTGATTTTGGTTCCTAATGGCAATCCAGAGTTTAATTTCATTGTATAGCTAATAAATCCACTACTTTTTGCTTCATTTTCAGATTTTGGCGTCAAGTGAATATTGTCAAAATACCAAGTCAATTTTCTACCTTTTTTTACCAATCTAAAATCATGAGATATTTCTCCCAATTTCAAAGAATTGATATCCAATGATGGATCTATTTCGTCTTCAACTCTTACGGTGTATGTTCTCCAGTTTCCTTCATTTTGGAAACGAATCAAATAGCTTAACTCTTTTGTATTGGGATCGGTAATTCCTTCCTCGCCTATTCCAGATGGATAAGAAGTCTTATCATTAGGGTCATAAGAACTTCTTACAGAATCACAAAGCGAAGAAACATTGTTTGAAACATCAATATCATTGGTCATAGATAAGATTTTGGTTTCGTCGCATTTGTATTGTCCGAATGTAAATGTAGAAGGCGAAATCATAGAAATAGAAATATAATCTGTCATTCCTGGCTGGAAACTATCTTTTTTGAAAATTAATCTATCAGGCAAAACTCCGAAAGGTGCTGGATTTGAATTGACAAAAGTCATACCTGTAGGGAAATAATACTCTACAAAAACATTTTCTGTTGTAGTTCCTATATTTTCGTACATCACAAAAACATCTTTTGGCTGCCCAGGAACATAGTTGTTGTTTGGCCATCCTTGATAATGCGTTACTTTCAAATTTTTGCCAGGCACAGGAGCTGTCAATAAATCGCAGAAGGTATCTTTGCATCCAATGCTATCTTCTATATAAAGACAAACGGTATAATTACCCGCATTTGTGTATGTATGATTTGCATTATACGTAGTAGCTGTAGCTCCATCTCCAAAATTCCACAATTGAGATTTCAAAGAGGAG
>JBIPPG010000270.1:0-3927 GCA_044368545.1 Chitinophagales bacterium
TAGCTATAAATTTGCTTTCTTAAAAAAAATAAATTATAAAATGAATACACGTAAACTTTTATTTTTATCAATTTCTTTAACCTTGGGTTTGTTTATTATTAATGGCTGCAAAGGCAAAATGAATGGCGGTGGCGGTACCTTAAATATTCATGACTCTGCTGATCCTGATATGTTAAATCCAATAAATTTAAGCACATCCAACGCTAGAATAATTGCTAATTTAATGTTTTCTACATTAATTGGTAATGAACCTACTGGTGAATATAACTTAACTCCAATATTAATTAAAGAAAATGCAAAGATTAGTGAAATATTAGAAGGAGAATTTAAAGGTGGTATGAAATTAGATTATGAAATAAGAGAAGATGCTACTTGGGATAATGGAACCCCAATAACCGCTTATGATTATGCCTTTACAATCAAAGCTATATTAAATCCAAAAACGAATTGTGAGCCTTTAAAAGGTTATTATGATTGGTTAGCTGATATTATAATTGATTCAACTAATCCAAAAAAATTCTCTGTAATTTCTAATAAAAAATACTTCAAGATTGAAGAATTTGCGGGAGGATATGTTATTCCAGAATATAATTATGATCCAAATCAAATTATGCGTAAATTTACTATTAGAGATATGAATAGTAGTGAGAAAAGAAATGCTTTAAAAACAAATAATGATATAATAAAATTTGCGACGGAGTTTAATAGTGAGAAATTTCAAAGAGATCCAAACTTTATTTCAGGTGCAGGTCCCTATAAATTAGATCATTGGACTACAGGACAAGAAGTTGTTCTCGTTAGAAAAACAAATTGGTGGGGAGATAAATACAAGGAAATTAGAGATTTTTGGGCATTTCCTAAAAAAATCAAAATTAAAATAATTAATGATCAAAACACCTCTTTAACTGCATTGAAAGATGGTCAATTAGATGCTTATCCAGGAATTCCAGCTAAAGATTATAAAGAATTAGAGAAAAATGATAAATTTAAAGAGAAATTTGAGCTTTCAAAACACGATCGTTTTGCTTATACTTTTTTAGGTCTAAATACCAGAAGAGATAAATTTAAAGACGTAAATGTAAGAAGAGCCCTTGCACATATTATAAATAGAGATAAAATCAATGAAATTATTTCGTATGGAGAAGCTGTAAAAACAGAAAGTTTTGCACATCCTTCACAATCAATTTATAATAAAAATTTAAAACCTTATGAATTTGACATTGCTAAAGCTTCAAAAATGTTAGATGAAGCAGGATGGAAGGATACAGACGGTGATGGTATAAGAGATAAAGTTATAAATGGTAAAAAAACTCCATTTGAAATTGAATACAAATATGCAAAAAGTGAAACAGCAAAAAATACAGCTTTAATCATAAAAGAAGATATGGATAAAGTTGGAATTAAATTTAATATTGTAGAGAAAGAATGGACTGTATATGTTCAGGAGCTTGATAAATTTGATTTTGATATGTATAGTATAGGATTTACAATCAATCCTAGAGTTTCCGATCCAAAACAACAATGGCATACATCTAGTGCAGTTCCAGGAGGTAGTAATAATGTTGGTTGGGGAAATGCTGAAACAGATAAAATGATTGAAACTTTAATTTCTGATTTAAATCCAGAAAATAGAAACAAAATTTACATGGATTTACAACAAAGAATTCATGATGATGTTCCAGTTATTTTCTTATTTTCTCCAAAAAATAGAATGGCCGTTAATAAGAATTTTAGTATTGAAAAAATCATGATATCTCCAGGATTTTTATATAACGAATTTAAGCTAGTAAAATAAAAATAACTCTTTTCTGAAAAAATACGATTCATGTTCAAATACATTTTAAAAAGACTTACCTATTTTATTCCTACATTAGTTATTATTTCGTTAATAACTTTTGGATTGAGTAAAATTACACCTGGAGATCCTGTAAAATTGGCTCTAGGAAATAAAGACAATGGTGGTGATGCAGGTCAAGCCCAAGAGAAAATGGCTAATGAAAAAGCCTATTACGAAAAAGCAGAAAATTTAGGGCTCAATTTACCTACATTCTACTTTGGTTTGGGAACTGCTGCAGAGCCAGATACAATGTATAAAATCGTTAAACGAAGCGATAGAGAAACACTCGAAGATTTAACATCTCAATATGGTAATTGGGATAAAATACAAACGTATTTTTATCAAATAAAAAAAATAGAGTTAAGCCTTTTTGATGTTCAAACGGATAGTACTGTTTTTGAGAATATGAAAGAAATTAAGCAGAAATTGAATTTGCTTTATTTGACAAGCGATGATTTTGATATCAACAACAATTTGAATTCTTTATTGAAAAATAGTTCAAATAATAACAAATTGGCATCTTTGCATACTTCTTTTTTAGATTTACAAAAGAGCTATAATGAGGTGAAAACAAATGCAACACCGTCTAAAAATTATATTCCTTCCATTAAATGGTATGGTATCAAAAATCAATATCATAGATGGCTTTTGGGTGATGCGCCTTGGTTTTTTGGAGAAGAAGAACCTGGACAAGTAAAAGGATTTTTGAGAGGTGATTTTGGTAATTCTTATTTGGATGGAAGACCAATTGCAAGTAAATTGGCTGATGCTATTCCTTGGACCTTAATGATGAATTTTATCAGTATTATAATTGGATATTTGATTTCAATTCCTATGGGGGTTTTTAGTGCTGTGAATAAAGGCAATGCCAAAGATAGAGTCTCTACTATTTTCTTATTTATTTTGAACTCATTACCTTCATTTTGGATAGCGACCATGTTAGTTACTTTTATTACTACGGATGAATATGGAATGAATTGGTTTCCCACGTATGGCGTAGGGGAAGTGGATTCGGATATGAGTTTTGGAGAGGTTTTTGGGATAAGAGCCTACCACCTTATTTTACCTGTATTTTGTCTTACTTATGGAGGTATTGCCTATCTTTCTCGTCAAATGCGAGCGGGTATGTTGAATACACTAGGGCAAGATTTTATTCGTACAGCAAGAGCTAAAGGAAATACAGAAAAAACGGTTATTTGGAAACATGCTTTTAGAAATTCTTTAATTCCAATTATAACTATATTTTCATCAATTTTTCCAGCTATTATTGCTGGTTCTTTTGTTATTGAATTTATTTTTAGTATTCCAGGAATGGGTAAAATATCATTAGAAGCTTTGACAGCAAGAGATTTCCCTATGATTTTTACCGTAATGATGTTGTCAGCTATTCTTACATTGATTGGTAATTTAGTAGCCGATTTGATGTATAGCATTGTAGATCCAAGAATTTCATACGATAAATAGTTTTTTTGTAAGAGATTGATAATTGATAAATAAAGTAATTGAAGATGAGTACAACTCAAAATAATAAAAATTTAGACCAAAGTTATTGGGCGATAGTTAAGAGACAATTTAAAAAGAATAGGGTAGCCGTATGGTCTTTGCGTATGGTTTATGTTATTGTTTTTATTGGATTGTTTGCCGATTTTTTAGCAAACGATAAGCCTATTTACTGTAAAGTTAATGACGAATCGTATTTCCCCATTTTCAAAAGTTATGGTGTTGCATTAGGTTTAACAAAATATCCGCCTGAATTTTCAAATGTGAACTGGCAAGAAATTTCGTACGAAAGTGTAGTGCGTACTCCAGTACCTTATTCTCCTCAGAATATGGATTTGAAAAATAAAGATTATAAAAGTCCTTTTGATGACCAAGAAGTTGAAAGCTCACGTTGGAGACATTTTATGGGAACGGATAACTTAGGTAGAGATGTCCTAGCGGGTATGATTCATGGAACTAGAACCGCAATGCTGGTAGGTATTATTTCTATGTCTTTATCGGTTGTTATTGGTATCTTTTTAGGTGCATTGTCGGGATATTATGGCGATCATGGATTGCAAATGAGCCGTATTCGTTTTTGGTTAAATATT
>JBIPPG010000269.1:0-3927 GCA_044368545.1 Chitinophagales bacterium
TTGTTAACATTTTTTTTGATATACAACAATTGAAAAAAATTACTTAAATTTGTGCTTTAACATTATAACTAAAAAATGGGCTCAAATTCAGTTTCTCAAAGTCAAGTAAATTATGATCAAATACTTGCAGATCTCAAAAATTGGCATCAAATCATCAAAGAATATCAAATTCCGAATAATAAAAAAGCAGCTTTCCAAATCGCATTAAGTTTTATCTTATTTGGCGGTATGTGGGCTATTCAGTATTATTTATGGGATCTATCGGTACTTTGGGTGGTGAGTTTAGCTATTCTCAATGGACTTTTATTAGGTAGAATCTTTATTATCCAGCACGATTGTGGTCACAAATCATTTACGAGTTCACAAAAATGGAATGATATCATTGGAACAATTTGCAGCGTATGTACAATTATTCCTTACAAATATTGGGCAAAATCGCACGATTTTCACCATGCACACAATGCGCAGTTGGAAACTTCTGATATAGGAGATGTAGAGTGCCTTACTACAGAACAGTATGCAGCTTTGACACCTTTCAAAAAAATAAGATACAGAGTTTATAGAAATCCTTTTTATTTGTTTATAGTAGGAGGATTTATATACGTGACGGTTTTCAATCGTTTTGCATTTTTGAAAACAGGTTATTTTGAAAAAGTGAGAAACAATGTTACGTATAACAATATCTTCTTTTTGGCGGTATATGTAGCCTTGGCTTTTATCCTAGAACCTAAAAAATTCTTTGGTGTACAGTTTATCAATTTATTCTTCTTTGGTACGTATGCATTATGGTTCTTTTATATCCAACACCAATACAGCGATGTATACAAGCATGGAAAAGAAAATTGGAATTATTTATTGTCAGCGATTAGAGGGAGTACTTTTTATAATTTGCCAAAAATTGGACATTTTTTAACGGGAAATATCGGTTATCATCATATTCATCATTTGGCACCTACTATTCCTAATTACAATTTGCCAAAATGTAGCAAAGAGAATCCTATTTTTCAGAAATACGCGATTTCATTGACGCTTTTTGAAAGTCTTAAAACCGTTTATGCCAATCTTTGGGATGAAGAAAATCAAAAAATGATTTCGTTCAAAGAATACAAAAAACGAAAAAAAGAACAAGAATTACAAGCAAATTCATAATATCGAAAGCATCCTGAAAAGGGTGCTTTTTTTGTATAAAACAATTATATAATGACAACTATTTCCTTAGAAAAAATATCTGTATCGGATGTTGAATGGCTTCAAGAAATCAGCAAACAAACATTTATTGAAACTTTTGCGGCAGTCAATACCGAAGCCAATATGACTAAATATTTGGAAGAATCCTTATCTATCCCTACGCTAACGGATGAACTTATGACAGCAGGCTCCGAGTTTTATTTTGCAAAAATAGAAGATAAAATAGTCGGTTATTTGAAATTGAATTTTGGAAATGCTCAAACCGAATCTATGGGCGATAATAGTATAGAAATAGAACGCATTTATGTGCTAAATGCTTTTTTGGGGCAGGGTATAGGTCAGTTTATGTTAGACCAAGCAATAGAAATTGCTCATCAGAAACAATTGAAATTTCTTTGGCTGGGCGTATGGGAAGAAAATCATAGAGCGTTGAATTTTTATAAAAAAAATGGACTTGTTGAGTTCGACAAACACAACTTTATCCTCGGCAATGATGTGCAGACGGATGTGTTGATGAAGATAATGCTTTGATAGCAATTATATAAAAAAAGTAACAATCTCAAAAAAATAATATAACGTTTTTCAGATTTATTTGTATTTTTGTTTTTGAATCTCAAAACATATTTTATATGAAAGCAATTTTACGCATATTATTTCTGATTATTCTTTGTGGTAATATTTCTGCTCAGAAAATTACCAAGTTTTCACCTACTAATTCCAATATTACACAGGGACTTTATAGACATATAGCTATTGATAATAGTACCAATTATGTATGGTTGTGTAGCAATGTAGGTGTGAGCGTATGGAATGGCACTACTTTTCAGCGATTTCATAAGGGTAATAGTAGCATTTTGTCAAATTTTGCAAGTTATGTATTTATCTCTGGAAATGAAAAATGGATAGGTACCGATATAGGAGTATCAATCTATAATGGTACTACGTGGACAAATTTTGATACGTCTGTACATACTAATTTGAGGAATATAACAAGCATTACAAAAGATTTGTCGGGCAATGTATTTGCAATAAATGGAAATGATAAAATTATTTTAAAATACAATGGGACTACATGGACTACAGTCAGTTATACCACTACGCCTACTTCGGCATGGGGTGGATTGAATCATATTTTTCATACAAACGGACAGGTATATGCTTATGGAAGTTATAGCAAATACTTGTTTAAATATAATGGAACTAGTTTTGATACGTTTTCTTTTCCATCTTTATATCTTACCAATTTCTCTATAAATAAAGATACTGTTTATATGCATTATTTTAATAGTGTGCAGCAAGGTATTTTTACTAAATTTTTTGGAAACAATATAACTACACTTTCTGTGCCCTCTTGTGTTACAAGTTCTAAGTATAATTTAAGTAAAAAAAGTATTGTCTATACAAATAATGAGAGAGTTAAAAATGGAAGTTGTTCAAATCTAGGAGTAAATTTTAAAGATTTTGTTTTGGATACTTTAGGGAATTATTATGGCATAGTTGCGGATACTTTTATTGTAAATGGATTGGTATGGAAAATTCATGAAAGTTCCCCTTTGATAGGTGGTCAAATCAAAATAGATGATTGTAATTATTGGAATTATAATGCAGGTGGCGTAAAAGTAGTTGTACAACCTGGAAATGCGGTAGCTACTACAAATGCGAATGGTTGTTGGTATATAGATTCTATCCCTTTGGGTACTTATACGGCTACAATTGATACCGCAGGAATTCTCTGGAAAAAAGCAAGTTGTAGTCCTATTTCTCAAACTTTTCAAGTTACGGATTTCTCTACCCCTACAATTTTAAATTATTTTTCGGTAAGTCAAAAGAGAAATTGCGCTTATCCACGAGTTAGTATTTTTGCTCCTTGGCTTAGAAGATGTTTTACCAATAGAATGTATGTACACGTAATGAATGATTTATCTGCAAATCAGAATATTCCTACTGGCACAAAAGTAAAAGTAAATATTGATAGCAATTTGCTAGTAGATTCGGCTAGTATGACGTATTCCGTAGTTTCAGGATTCTATGAGTTTAATGTGCCTACTTTAGCGCCTGGGCAAGATACCTTTATTTATGTATGGGTTACCCCTAAATGTAATACTACCATCAATGGACAGAGTGTATGTATGGATGCCGAAATTACTCCTATACAGCAATGTTACATTGATTCAATTCCCAATTTTGGGATAAGTAGCTGCAATACGGCGTATGACAATACCAATTATTTGGTAAGTTCTTCTTGCGCTACCGATTCTGTAGTATTTACTATTTCAAATACGGGGAATGGCAATCCTAGTTGTTCCGCACCTATGAAAATATTATTAAATGGTTATGATTGGAAAGATACTACTATAAGTGTAAATGCTGGTTCTAGCAAAATAGTTAAATTCCCGAAAACAGGTGCTACATACAGTATCGTGGTGGGAAATCATCCGTTACATCCATTAAATAAAAATGCAATAGCACATCAAGAATTTTGTGGAAATGCGGGTAATTGGTTTTTTGGTGGCGCAAATGTATGGTATAATCCTAACTTCTCATCTTATTATTCTTCGTATTGTGGAGAATTAAGAGCATCTTATGACCCTAATGACAAACAAGTGACTCCTACAGGTACGGGTTTGTTAGGTGCTATAGATTCCAATTCTTCATTGCCTATGACCTATACCATTCGATTCCAAAATACGGGAAATGATACGGCTATCAACGTAGTAATTAGAGATACATTGAGTAGTA
>JBIPPG010000271.1:0-3925 GCA_044368545.1 Chitinophagales bacterium
TAGAATTAGCTTCGTATTTGGAAGATGCACCATGGCCAGCTACAAGAGATGAATTGATAGACTATGCTATCCGTTCTGGAGCGCCTATTACTGTAATTGAAAATTTGCAGCAGATGGAAGATGTAGAAGGAGAACAATTTGAAGGTATCGAAGATATCTGGCAAGATTATCCTACTCAAGAAGATTTCTATTTCAACGAAGACGAATATTAAAAATTTTCAAAAGCCTTAACAAATTTGTTGAGGCTTTTTTTATTGGTATTGAACGGTTTCTGGTTTTGATATATCCAAACTTTGGAAACGGAAAGGAATTACGGAACTGATAACGATACCTTTTTGATCAAAATTAGAAGTAGAAGGATAGAATCCATATTGAATCTGTAACATATTGAATATCATATTTTCATTTCTAAAAGCTACGCCAAAAGTAGCACCTGAATAAAGTTTGCTATCAAAAATTGTTTGATTTTGATTTTTCATATTAGCTATTTCAAACAAAGTAAACACATAAGTCCTAAATCCAATTAAAGAAAAAGGTAAATATAGATTAGATTGAACGCTCATTGTCAATCTATCGTTTCCTTGAATGGCTATGTTATTAAGTCCTCTAATACCATTATTCTCACTAAAAGTTAGATATTTAGTCGCGTCTTGGTTGAATCCTGCCGTATATCGAGCGTTAAAAAAATTACGAAATCTTGTTTTACCCCATTGGAATGTTTTGGATGCAAGTTGAGAATTTATATCAAGAACAGATTGATTAAATACATTATCGGCAACGTAGGTTCCAAATTTAGCGCTCAAATTAAAGTATGTTTCTTTTGAATTGTAAAACTGTCCGAGTATACTTCCTCCATAATATCGTCTTGTTGTAAATTCGTTATTTTCATAACCATACAATGCAGAAATTGAAATTCCAATAGGTATATCTTCCGTTCTCCCAAATCCATTCAAGAGCCTTTCTTGTACAAATCGAACTCTTGAATAACCTATGCTAGAAAGTACAAAATTATTATTCCAAAGAGTAGGGTAGTCTGTTAAGTTTACGTTTGGTCTATTGAAAAAAGTGTTTCGGGTATATCGTGCGCCAATAATTATAGAATTAATAGTTGTTGGTTTTCTAGATCTAAAAGGTATAGCATGACTTAGCCATATATTACTTTCAGCTTTCTGAAGATTGATTTGATTGGTTGATTGATTGAAAAGATTGACATCTAAGTCTTTGTATGCTAATGTAAGACCCCCAGCCCATCTCATATCACGTCTAATAAATTGTCTTACAAATCCCAGTCCCATTGCATTTTCATCTCGATAATTTCTTGCAAAAAGGTTCAAGTCAATGAAGCTTTTTTTGATAAAATTGGGAACGGTATAGGATACCCCATATCCCCATACTTGGGTTGTATCATTTTGATTGTATCTAACTTCTGTCTCAATTTGATGTCCAAGACCTAGGAAATTATTATTGCTTACTTTCAATCCAAAATTACTGGTAGAATTTAAAGTGAGATCAAATCCATAGGGAAATACATCTTGTAAATATACGTATAACTCAATATGTCCGTTTGATTTAGACATTGGCACAAATCGTACATCATGGAAAATCCCTGAAGTTCTTATCAAACGTGCATTTTCTAATGCTTTGTAGGCCGAAAAACTTTCTCCTTTTTTGAATAATTGGTATCTATTTTCAATGATTCTATCTTTTGTATTTGCATGCAATTTTGTAGATAAAAACGTTTCTAATTTACTGCTTTTTTGCAAAGTATCATAGATGTTTTCACCAAAAATATTAAATTTTCTATAAATAATAGTGTCAATAATCATATCCTCAAAAGGCCGCAATTCGTCTACTTTTTTCTTGAATTCAACCTCTTCATTATAATCGCTACTGGCATAGATATTTCTAAACAATAAGTTGTGAATTTCTGATGTAATAACATTTTTATTTAAAGCTTCTTTTGTTTTGATACTTAATAAGCTATCATTTTTGTCTAATTTGTTTAATTGCTTGTCCTCATTTTGTGCATTAATTGTAAATGAAACAAATAATAATAAAAAAAATATCGTTTTTTGATTGTGAAACATCTTAAAATATTGATTTAATAGATTTCAAAATTAGTAATAAATGTTAAATGATTTAATAAAAAAAATGAATTTAAGTTTTTTTTATCAAAATTGTTATTCTTTTTTCGTTGGATAAATCAATTTTTTATACTTTTGCTCGTTAAGAAAAAAAAATATTTTATGAATTTTCAAAAATTGGATAAAATCTTAGGTTGGTTAGTATTTTTTATTGCATTGGCTACCTACACGATTACTATGGAGAAGACAGGAAGTCTTTGGGATTGTGGTGAATTTTTAAGTTGTACATACAAATTGCAAGTAGCGCATCCTCCTGGAGCACCTTTTTTTATGCTTGTTGGTAAAATTTTCTCATTGTTTGCAATGGGAGATGTATACAAAGTAGCTATGGCTATTAATTTTTTGAGTGTGTTAAGTACTGCATTTTGTAGCTTGTTTTTCTTTTGGAGTAGTACGATGATTTTGCGTTGGACTTTCGCAAAAGGTGAAGAAATTTCGAATAATATGGCTACGCTTATATTGGGAACATCATTTTTAGCTGCTTTGGCAGCTACTTTCTTGGATTCAATGTGGTTCAATGCACTTGAAGGAGAGGTTTATGCTTTTTCAGTATTCTTTATGGCATTCAACGTTTGGGCTATATTGAAATGGAAAGAAGATCCGAGTACCAAAAGAGATAAGTGGCTTTTGTTAATAGCATTATTGACAGGTATGAGTATTGGCGTGCATTTACTTTCATTACTTGTATTTCCAATGATTGGGTTGGTTATTTATCTTGATAAATTTAAATTCTCGTGGTTAGGTGTAGCTATTTCATTTGTAGTTTCTCTCATTATGATTGTATTTGTAATGAATTTTGTATTGGTAAAAACACCAGACTTTTTAGGCTCATTGGATTTATTATTTGTAAATACGCTTGGATTACCTTTTTACTCAGGAGCTATTTTTGGAGTATTATTGATTTTTGGATTATTTTATTACTTAATAAAGAAATCTGCTGAAAATCCTAATTTCCTTAAATGGAACGAACATAAATTCAAATTTTCTTTAAATACTGTATTTTTGTTTCTTGCATTTATATATTTAGGTTTTACCAGCTATTTTATGGTTGTAATTCGTGCAAATGCCAATACACCTATTAATATGAACGTACCTAATAATTTCAAAACATTAAAGTCTTATATTGCTCGTGAGCAATATGGAGAGCGTCCATTGTTGAGTGGACCTAGTTATTCCGATGTATATGAAATTGTAGATTTCAAAACATTGAGTACTAATTACGAAAAAAATGAGAAAACTGGGAGATATGAGGAAGTAGGAGAGAATAGATCTTATGTTTATGATCCAAAAGTTAAGAAAATTTTCCCAAGATTGGGACACGAGGGGGATGATAAAAAACAATTTTATAGATTATGGTTAACTCCTTCTTTTGATGTAGTGGATAGAGCTACTGGAGAAGTCATTCAGAATTTCCCTGCGGGAAATGGAAGTGCCGAACAAGCAGAGCAGTTTGCTCAACAAAAAAATGCTACCGCACAGCCCGGCCAATTTGTCGTGAAAGATCATGTATCTTTGTTTGATAATATTAAGTTTTTCATCAATTATCAGTGTGGATTTATGTATTTCCGATATTTATTTTGGAATTTTGCAGGAAGAACCGATGATTTACAGGGACATGGTGCTAATGAAAGAGGTCGTTGGATTTCGGGTATAGGTTTTGTCGATCATTTATTAGGTGATTTTTGGGGAAATTCTAAGTTAGATATGGCTGGACGTCCCGATGTATTGGCTCAAAATAAAGCCTACAATAATTTTTATATGATTCCATTATTGCTTTGTTT
>JBIPPG010000272.1:0-3917 GCA_044368545.1 Chitinophagales bacterium
AAGCGTTAATGTGTTTGCAGCAATATTTCCAGATTGTGTATTGCTTCCAATTTGTATGTTGGAAAATCCGTCGGTGAAGTTATCACTAAAACAAGAGGCTGGTAGGGAAAAGGTTCCTGAAGCACCGCCTATTCCGATAGTGTTAGAAGCAGTTTGTGGAGCAATGATTAATTGACCATTTGTAGATGTAACGGTTCTGTTAGAGCCAAAAGTAAGACTATTTCCAAAGAGTGAAATAGCGCTTCCATTTGAGCTTGTAATATTTCCATTTACAGCAATGGTGCCACCATAGACATTGATTGGGCCTGCAACTAATAATGCTTGATCAAAGGTAAGATTTTGAGTATTAGACGAAGCTCCAAAAGTGAATCCAGTTATGGTTTGTGAATTTGCATTTAAACCAAAAGTGGAAGTACTAAAGGCTTGACCAAATGAGGAGGTACCATTTACCCCTAGAATACTAACTTGTCCGCTTGTACCGATAGCAAAAGGAGAAGCACCCGAACTTAATTTATGTATGTTTATATTAATATTTGAGCTACTACTTGTCAAGCCTGATACGCCAGACTTTGATCCAAATGAAACAGCACCCAAACTAAAAACGCCAACTCCATCGGTTGAAGTTGAGTTTTGCCAATTAATAGGGCCAGATACTGCTAATATTTCTAAAGGATTATATATTGTAGTGGTCCAACTAGAAGAAACCGCATCTAATGTTATTCCTCCAAGAGCTGCTGTCGAGTGAATTTTTGTTACTAACCCTCGAAAAGACGCACCGTGTTGTCCATTTCCATTAATCGTTATTGCATTGTTACTTGTATTAGCTGTTTTTATGATAGTTTGTGTTGCGCCGTCGCTGGCAAAATAATTCGTACCATCAAATATTATTACACCAAAAGCTAAGCCATAACGAGGCCCAATTCCTTCCATACTTATGGTTCCTGTATTGGATTCAATGTTTATTGTACCGCCACCTGATGTTCTAATTCCTGCTTGAATAAAACCTCCCGATTGGCCATTAATAACACTTCCATTTTCAACAAATCCTAACAAATCAATATTGCCTGAAGAACTAATAATACTTCCTGTAGCAGAAGCATTTGCAGAAAGGGAAATACCGTCTCTATTGTCACTTGAACCTTTCATAAATATAGATCCAGCACCTGAATTAATGGTGAAACTACCTGAAGTAGAAATGCCAGAAACACCTACACCTCTTGCGTATCCATCAGGAATTCCATCATTGCTGGTTCCCGAATTACTTCCATTGTCTAATCCTCCAGCTAATACTATTTTTCCCCCATTTGTTTGTATGGAAGTTGAAGAAAGTAAAGATATCGTTCCTCCATTTGTTGCATCTTGATCCGACCAAAGAATTACATCGCCTCCATTTGTAGTGATGGACTTATTAGCCGCTAAAGATATATTAGCGTTAGCTTTTGTTAGAATACTTCCATTCGTTCCTCCACTTGTGGTGTTTAAATTTTCATTGATTTGAATATCAGAACCGGCCATTCCTATAGCCCCATTCAATGTGATACCCGAATTAACTATAATATTTCCACTAGCTACAAAATTTAAGTTTTTAAGATTGGTTGTATGTGATATAGCGCTACTTACGGTAATACAAGATGCTGTAATAATTAAATTTCCGGCTGATAGTTTATTTAAAACATCGGATGCATTAATGCTCAAATTTGTTGATGAATTTGGATATATTGTATTATTTGAAAATGACCAAGAACTTGAACTTGTACCTTCTGCCACGCCACCACTAGCTACAATAGTAATACAACCTAATGTAGACAAATCTATTCTTTCGGTAAATTGAGAGCCATATATTGTACCTGTACTATTGGTAGCATAAGCGCGAAAATAATATGTTCCATTGGCTAAGTCAGGGGTTGTTGTAGAAAAACTTCCTGTGCCTGAACCTACTACTATTTTAGTATTTGAAATAGTAGGATTTATGGTTGTCCCATAAACAAATCCTCTCTCTGTAACGGCATTCCCTCCATCAGCAGTAACATTTCCATTAAGATTTACTTTTGTTAAAGATTTTGTAATTCCTGTAGTTAAAACAACAAAACCGTCTGAAACATAAAGCACATAACTAGCTTCCCCTTGTACGTATGTGGTCGTACTAGAAGAGGTAGCTGTAATTACTGCAGACCCTTGACCTACTATTGTTACTTGCCCCGTGGAAGCATTTACCGTTGCTACACTTCTATTACTTGAGCTATAAGAAATAGAGCCAACGGTACCCGTTTGATTTGCTTGTGTAGCGGTTACAGTAAAATTCGCATCGGATATATTTTTGTAAATATTACTTTGACTAAAGGATAAGTTAGGATCCGCTTTATTAAGTACGGATAATCTATATCGATATCTTGAATTTATTGAATTCCAGTCTGACCTAGCAAATGTTCCCGTAATATCCGTGCTTCCAGTTCCAACTAATGTAACCAGTCCACTATTATTTACAGTTGCAATACTAGTTGCTGAACTTGAATAAGTAGAACTAGATCCACTTATAATATCTCTAATAGGCAAAGTAAATTGCTGTGCCGTGCTTGCTCTTTCTCGCAAGAAATTCAACTCATTGATATCAATAAAGAATTTTTGTGAAGCAGGTGTTGTCATTGTAGTTATAATATTCACACTGCCCTGATTTGATGAAATAACAGGATTGCCAGATGAAGTTCCTGTGGAATTACGTTCCAAATAAACTCCTGTTGCTGTTCCACTTGTATTTGAAGCAACATTTAAAGCATTTACAATACTTATATTGCCTGTACTTGAAGTGAATCCACCATCGCCAGCTATTGCTATTCCTGTTGTAGATGCAGATGTAGCGCCTGTGCCATCCGTTAATGTAGCAACATCAACATTTCCTGAACCTGCATTTACAATACTTTTAATAACATAAATACCAAAAGACGAACCTTGGCCTGATATTTGGTCTGAACTTCTTCCTCTAAAAGCTATATTCCCTCCTTTGGTATAGAACCTACAGTCGCCATATAGTTCAATACCATACCATCCATTGCCACTAGGTGATGCGCTTCCCCATGCATAGCCGTCTCCAACAGTAAGGCCATTCCAAGCAGTATTCGTAGAACCACCTCCTATCCATAAATGTCCACCGTTGGTTTCAATTACAACATTAGCTGTTGGCTGTGTATGGTCCCCAAACCTAATCATTCCTTTGGTACTAGAGTTATTTGTGCTGTTAGACCAAAATATAATATTTAATTTATTTGAAGTAGATCTAATACTCGTATTAATATTCATCGTAACCCTAAACGCTGATTTTATTGTAAGGGTAGCATCACCTCCTGAACTTTTAAGAATATTACTAGTTATTTGTAAATTAGTAAAAGTCCCTGTTGAGGTAACAATAACATGGTCTCCATTGTTCAAATGTCCTTGAATAATACTTGCTTCAGAAGCTCCAATTGTCGTGTAAGAATAGTTATACGTTGTTTGTCCAATTAGATTTGAAAAAAGTAATTGTATAATAGAAAAGATTATAAGTTTAGATTTCATTTTTTAATTATTTTAACTGTTTTAATTGTTTTGGAAGAGGTTTTTCCATTTATCTCTATCATATAAATACCACTCACTAAATCTTTTACTGAAACTAAAGTTTGATTTGAAATCAACGGCATCGTTTTTAATACTTTACCTTCAAAGTTTAGAATATTGAGGGTTGTATTTTCCGAAATTGGCGCAATTACTTTAATAAAATCGCTCGCTGGATTTGGATAAACTTGAATATCAGAAACGTCATTTTTACAATCTGTAAATATGATTTGTGACCAATTTTCAATGCCATCTTCATCGATATCTTTTAAGCGATAATAACCCGATTTTTTATCTACATCATTAAAAGAATAATGTGTTTCTGTAGGTTT
>JBIPPG010000273.1:0-3915 GCA_044368545.1 Chitinophagales bacterium
CAGTTTAATCACTTTTGCATTCTTTGGACTTTTGTTGAATGCACAAAATATTGTAGGACTTCCCAGAACTATTCAAGTAGAAGGAGAGAAAAACATCCAATTAGCGCCAGACGAATATGATATGGAAGTAGTTTTCTCAAATATTGATAGCAAAACCAATGCAAAAATGCCTTTGGATAAAGTGGTAGCGCAGGTAAAACAATTTATGACCAAACAAAATATTTCAATTACAAAATTTGAAGATAAAACAGATCCCAGTATGTGTTCGCCTTCTTCCAAAACGTGTAATTTGGTAATGATTACTGCCAAAGAATATGAAGTGCTTAAGTCTTATTTGCTCAAAAATCCATTTATTTCTAGTACTACCATTTTAAAGAAACGTATCTTTAAAGGAAATTTAGAACGAGTTTCAAATGAATTAGTTATTGGTGCATTGGATGATGCCAAAGAACGTGCATTGAATATCTCAAAAATCATCAACGAACCTGTTTCGCATATTCAAAGTGTCAAAACCACTACTATTTTGTTGAATTCAGAATTTGACTATGAAACTACTTCAATCTACGAATCACTCTCCGAAACAATTGATAGTATCAAATTTTCTTTTGCCGTAAATCTAGAGTATGCAATAATCACCAATACCGAAGAGAAAATGGTTGTATTCCCAAAAACTATTTACACATGGGGCTCTAGCTATAATATCAATCCTTATAAACAAGGCGATTTTTCTTTTTATTACTCCTTGCAAGACTACGAAGAAGGAGAGCCAAAAGAAGCTTTTAGAAAAAATAAAGAGAAATTAATGCAATTTATCTATTCAAAAGGAATTTCAAAAACACAAATCATAGAAGGTGAAAAATCAAGTGGAATTCATGAAATAGAGCGATATAGTATGGAAGAATCTAATTTGTCTACATATATTCAAATTAAAAATTTAACCGATAAAAATAAAATTAAAGAAATTTACGACTATTTGAATGTAGATAAAAATATTTCAAGCCTTTCATTTGCGGGAAAAGCATTTGATGCAAGCGAAATCAAAAATATCAATACCGTATTGACTGATAAAGCTATTAAATCTTCACGAAGTATTGCCGATAAAATTGCAAAACATTTAGGGCTGGAAATCAAACGTGTTTTTGATTTTACGGATTATGCGTTGGATAAATATTATTTTAACGATTTGAATTACAAAATGTCTCGAAACGAGCAATTGGATTTGGTGAATAGAAAAGATGTATATATCAGTTTTGAACTGAAATAAAATTGACTATGTATTTAAAAATTAAGACTTTTTTTTAAACGCTTTTGGCTCGTCTCAATGAAACGGTATATGAAGAAAGTTAATTTATTGATTTTCCTATTTTTTGCTTTATTTTATGCAAAAAGTCAGCAATCGATGAACGTAAAGTACTTTTATCCAAAAGATTCTTTAGCTTTTGAAGAGTCTACCGATATCGAATATCATTTCAATAAAGAAAAAATGGGGAAAACCACCATGATTATTCATGCCGAAACACCTATTGGATTTTTTGAGTTTGTATTTAAGAAAAAGATTCATAAAGTAGACCGTTTTGGAGGCGATTCATCGGATGTATATGGACATAAACCCGATGGAACTTGGGGAGTAGTCTATAAATCGTATAACCCACCTACTACGTATTCCATTCATGAAATATATGCCTTAATATTGCTACAAGACCATGGAGGTACTATAGAAAAAGCTATTTTTAAGGATTTTGGCAATGAGGTTTATTGGCCCAATTTTGACTACAATCTATGCTCCGTTAGCGATGAAGACAAAAACGGCTCGCCCGAATTTTATTTGAGCTATTTGGCCGAAAGTGATGGATTGGACGCCAAAGAATTTAAACAAATCATCTATACCTTTCCCGAAAATCAAAAGGAAAAATCTATGATAAAGTCAAAAGCTACGGCTTTTTATCCTGCTGGAAACGAAGAGGATGTGTATCGTATAGAAAAAGATTTGTTTTGGAAAAATCTCAATCCTGCAATTCAAAAAAAGAGTTTGGAATTACTCAAAAAACATAAAATTAATTATCTAAAAAACTAAAAAAATATCAAATATGAGTTACACATTATTACAAAACAACGATTTTTTAATCGACGAAAAAGTAGGTTTTTTCAAATTTGAAAATCAATACAAAATTTTCAATGACGAAGGTCATCAGATAGGTAGAGTTCAACAAAAAATGAGCCTTGGTCAAAAATTCTTGAGAATGATCATTTCTCCAGCGGCTTTACCCTTCAAAATAGAAATTTATGATGAAAAAGAAGCAATGATTCTGAAAGTGAGCCGTGGATGGACTTTTTGGATGTCAAAAATTACCATTGAAGATGAACAAGGCGCTACATTGGGTTTTATCAAACAAAAATTCAAATTGTTTACCCCAAAATTTGAAGTGCTCGATAGCCAAAATATGCTATTAGCGGAGTTGAAAGGCGACTGGAAAGCTTGGGATTTCAATTTGAACAATACACAAGGACAAACCTTGGCTACTATCAATAAAAAATGGAATGGCGCGATGAAAGAATTATTTACCACAGCCGATAAATACCGTGTAAGTATTGATGGAACTTTGGTAAATGATACCTTGAAAAAAATCATACTTTCCAGTGCTATCACTATTGATATGGTCTTGAAAGAGCGAAAATAATTTTATATACAAAAATTTAATTGTTCAATGAAATCCATTTTGTTATTTTTCTTATTTATAAATTTGAATCTTATTTCCCAGAATAGTCACAACAAATTATTGGGAAAATTCACGAATTCAAAAACGTCAAGCTTGTACACTTCTTTTGAATTTGACAATAATGGAAAAGTAACAATTGATAATTTATCAAATTCCGACTTCTTTATCATAGGGGATACCATTGTTGTATTCCCCGATAAAGATTTGTTCAAATTTGTAATTAAAAAAGAGGGAATATATGGCGCATCGGAATGGGTAAAAGACGGCGTTTGGACTAAGACTACCGAACCTGTAATGGATAATAGAAAAAATGAGCAATTGGCAAATTTAAATGCCCAATTACTCAACGAATATTATCAAAAAACAAGAGTAAATATCAATCAATTAGATTTGTTATTCGACAAAAATCTGATGAATACTTACAAAGCGAATATTGAAGATTTATGCAATAGAAATTTGGTAAGAGCTTGCAAAGAGTATTTTGGGATACTCACCCTTGAGCAAATGGGTGGATTTGAAGCGGCACTGAGCAGTAAAGAAAAAAGTAATATTACGCCCAATAAAAATTTCCAAAATGTAATTGACAAAGTATCTACAATAGACACCGCAGAAGGAAAATACTTGAACGCACTTTATCTTTCTATGATAGGACAGCCCGAAGCTAGCGAAAAAATACTACAAGAACTAGCCGATTCCAAGCATCCCGAAGCTGCTTTATTGCTAATGCAATTGGCCATGAAGAAAATAGAAACAAACGATATTTTTATAAAAGAAAAACTGGATGTAGCCGCACTCAGATTGTTCAACGAAACGTCAACCGAGGAATTGAAACCTATGCTTAAAACAAAGTATGGCTTCAAAAAAACAGACCAAACCGAATCCCTTGAAGGAGGTTTAATTACTGATTTTGAAAACGAAATGTTTGATAAAATCACTAAATTTGATTATACCCTTTCTTCAAAAAACAGGATAGAATACAGCACGGTCAACAAAGATTTTGTCAAAGAAATAAAAGATGAATTGAAAAAAGAGAAATATACAGCCTCTCTTTTTAAAACAAAAAAAGGTGAAAATTATATAGATTATAAAAAATCAATTAAGAATTTAAATGGAAAAATAGACAACATATTTATAAGTATTATGTATCCTGTCGCTAGTAAGCCCAATGAACCCATTACAATTATTGTATTTAAATAAA
>JBIPPG010000274.1:0-3910 GCA_044368545.1 Chitinophagales bacterium
CAATTTCAGTATTTTCACAAACGAAATTCATAACGACTGATGCAAAGCCAAAAAACCATTATTGTAACAGGCGCAAGCAGAGGCATAGGCAAAGCCATCGTAGAAAAATATGCGCAAGCGGGCTGGCAAGTAGTTTTTTGCAGCAAAAATGAGGATTCGGTAGCTAAGACATTGCGTGAATTAACCGAAAAATATCCAAACACACAAATTGACGGTAAAGTATGCGATATGAGCCAAAAAACATCAGTTTTGGATTTTGCTACGTATTGTTCAACGAATTACTCAAACATACAAATCTTGGTAAATAACGCTGGCGTATATATTCCGGGTGAAATTTCGTCTGGAAATTATGATGACAATTTGGAAGAGTTAATGCAAATAAACCTTTACAGTGCTTATTGGATGGGGAAAATTTTGATTCCTTATTTGGAGGCTAAAAAAAATGGCTATATCGTCAATATTTCTTCCATTGCAGGCATACAAGCCTATCCAAATGGCGGTTCGTATGCGGTTACTAAATTTGCATTGACGGGATATACAAAAACGATCCGAGAAGAACTCAAAACTAAGAATATCAAAGTAATAGGCATTTATCCTGGAGCTACCTATACCGATTCTTGGTCTAGCTCAGATTTGCCCGCAGAACGTTTTGTAGCCCCACAAGATGTAGCCGATATTATTTATCAGTCCACCAAGCTTTCCAATAGTGCCGTGATAGAAGATATTATTATTAGACCACAGCTTGGAGACATCTAATTAAGCGTATGAATCTCATTGTAGAAATTGGAAATACCCGATTAAAAGTATTGGTTTTTGAAAAAGATAATATCCTTTTCGAGAAAAAAATAGTATTGGATACAGATCGTTTTTCGATAGAAGCATTAAAATCATTTGACATCAAAAAAGCAATATTATCAGGTAGTGGCAATATGGAGCACAAATGGATTGGGGAAATAAAAACACTATTTCCATTTATTCAGCTATTTGAAAAATCAAATATCAAATCCATACAATACAAATACCAAACTCCCGAGACACTTGGCAATGACAGACTCTTAAATGCGTATGCTGCTTGCCGATTATTTCCAAAAAAACATAATCTCATCATAGACTGTGGCACTTGCCTTACTTTTTCATTTATCGATGCCGAAAATGTATTTTGGGGTGGTTCTATTTCTCCTGGATTGAAAATGAGAGCCATTTCTATGCATGAATATACCCAAAAACTCCCTTTTGTAGATACAAAAGAAGATTTTTTTTCTACTATTGGATTCAATACCGAAGAAAGCATCAAATCGGGGCTATTTGTAGGATTGCAGGCAGAAATAGACTATAGAATTGCCTATTTTTTAGAAAAATTTAATGAAATAAATATCATTTTGACTGGTGGCGATGCACATTTTTTTGAGAATAGATTAAAAAATAAGATATTTGCAGATTCAAATTTAACGTTTAAAGGACTTAACTATATATTAAATGAAGTGGAATAAAGGGAAATTAGGTGCTATTTGCATCCTTTTTTTATTAAATATTACGAACACTAATGCACAAGTGAATTCTGTTTTTTCGATGGATGGAAAAGGACGAATGGGATCAAATGTGTTTTCATCCAATAGACTAATGGGCGATATGGCGGCATCCTATTCTAGTCATTTGAATATCAATGCGCTCAATCCCGCTTCGTATAGCAGCGCGAGCCTTACACTTATCGACTTTGGTTTTAAAGGCGAAAATGGATCGGTAACCTATAATGACAGCACAAAAAAATCGGGAGGATTGGGCCCTACGCATTTGGCTTTTTTATTTCCATTAAAAATGAATAAATGGGGATTAAGTTTTGGGATGAGCAATAGTAGCCAAGTCAATTACAGCTTCTATAATACCTCAAACGACGCTACTTTTGGGAAAGTGGGAAATAAAATATCGGCAGAAGGTAATTTATACAAAACCTATATTGGTACAGGATTCAAAATCAAAGATTTTAGCTTTGGTGCCAATATTGGACTGGAATTTGGAAACAACAAAGCAGTTAATGACTATTCATTTGTAGATTCATTATTTTTACCAAAAATTAGAAATAGAATTAGTACATCCAACACAAATTTCTACTACAATCTAGGCGTACTTTACACCAAAGATTTGAACAAAAAAAACACTATACAGATAGGTGCTTTCTATCTTTCTGATTTTTCAAATAGAGTATCGGACCAAGTGGTTCGTGAAGCCATAACGGTTTTATCGGGCACTACAATTAAAACAAGAACCCTACAAGACACTACTATTTCATACAGTGCACCTCGTTTTAGTCAATTTGGATTAGGCATTAGTTATATTTTGAATAAATCTACCACTTTTGCTTTTGAATATCAAATGCGTGATTTTTCTAATTTTACGACATTTAATCAAGATGCCTATTTGAACAAAGCGTGGAGTTTGCATACAGGAGTTGAAATTAGACCTTTTCAAAATCCAAATGTAAATATGCGTAAATATTTTAACAGAGTGGTATATAGAGGTGGCGTTGTATTGGGCAAAAGTGAATTTAACATACCAGGAAGTATCAATGAACTCAAAATCACTACAGGAGTCAGCCTTCCTGTGTTGAGCAGAACATTGTCATACATTACTTTAGGCGCCGAATACCATCAAATAGGATTTGATTCAAAAGCACAATCTGAATCTTATTTCAAATTTATAGCTCAAATCACCTTTGGCGACCGATGGTTTGTACGTCCAAAATTTGATTAATCCAAAAATTTTTGCTACAAGTTGAAAATAC
Organism: Chitinophagales bacterium; assembly: GCA_044368545.1. GTDB lineage: Bacteria > Bacteroidota > Bacteroidia > Chitinophagales > JADJOU01 > CHPMRC01. The sequence goes on from JBIPPG010000274.1 coordinate 2,780, forward strand.
GTTTATTTCTTTTGGCTTTAACGATGATTTATGCATGTAAATCAGACCTAAGCAATACCAAAAAAGAAAAAAACGATTTACCTCCCAACATCGAAATTGCCAAAAACATAGAAGTTTACTACTCCGAAAATGCTATAAAAAGTGCCCTTCTCACAGCTCCTGTGATGATGCGTGAACAAGATTCGGTAAATAAAACAACCTTTCCCAATGGCATTAAATTGGATATGTTCAATCCCGACGGCACGCTAGGCAGCACACTCACCTCCAAATATGGCGAAATGGATCATTTGACCAATCAAATGATAGCCAAAGACAGCGTGGTAGTGAATAGCACCAATGGGCAGAGTCTTCGATGTCAAGACCTAATATGGAAGCAAAATGAACGAATGCTTACAACGTATGGAAAAGTAGCCCTCCAAACACCTACCGAAATAATCTATGGAGACACGTTATATGCCGATGAAAATTTAAAAATTTATCGAATCAAAAAAGTAACGGGTATTGCGCAGGTGAAGAAATAATATCATACTCGATAAAAAATGAACTACAGAAAATTACAGCCTAGAGAAAGCTCGAAATATAGAGCGATTCGATTGGAAAGTTTAAAAGCTTTTCCAAATGCATTTGGAACAAAGTATGATGAAGCTATACAAATTGAGAAATTCAGATTTGAGTATGATATAGAGCATCAAGTGCAAAAAAGATTTGTAATTGGAGCTTTTGACCAAGAGAATTTGATAGGAATATGTGCATTTGCGATAGGAGAAAATAGTGTCGGCGATATTTATCAAATGTATGTAAAGAATGAATACCAAAAAAAAGGAATTGGTTTTCAATTAGTACAAAAAACTATCTTTGAGGCTCAAAAATTATTCACTAACATAACCATTCAGTTAGAAGTAACAAAAGGCAACCATAATGCATATAACTTGTACCAAAAAGTTGGATTTATAGAAGTAGAAAACGATGAAAATGAAGAAGAAAATATCAAAATGATATACAAATAATAACTAATACCGTACTCGTAACCATCATAACAACACATTTTATGCGAACTACACAAAAATTTAACTAGAACAATTCTTTCCAATTGCAAAAATGAAATCCTTTGACATTTTTCGAATCATCATC
>JBIPPG010000275.1:0-3882 GCA_044368545.1 Chitinophagales bacterium
GCAGGGCTTAATAAATTAGTATTTGGTTCAGGACAACCTTTGATAACAGGAGGTCAATTAAAAAATCTTGATTTGTTTGTACCTAAAATCAATGAACAAACCAAAATAGCAAATTTTCTTTCTTCAATTGATGAAAAACTAAATCTTTTAAAAGAAAAAAAGACACTTTTAGAAGACTATAAAAAAGGCATTTTGCAAAAAATCTTCAATCAAGAAATAAGATTTAAAGACAATAATGGTAATGATTTTGAAAATTGGGTAGAAAAAAGTTTGGGAAACATTGCGGAAGTTAATAAAGGTAACCAACTAAATAAAGATGATTTAAATGATTTTGATGTTTATCCGTCAATCAGTGGTGGTATAGAACCTTCAGGTTATACTGATAAATTTAATAGAAATGAAAACACTATTATTATTAGTGAAGGAGGTAATTCTTGTGGATATGTTAATTTTATTAAAACAAAGTTTTGGTGTGGTGGTCATTGTTATTCAATTGATATTTTAGCAACTGACAAGTTTGATAATGATTATCTATATCAATTACTAAAATTTAATCAAAATGAAATAATGGCTCTAAGAGTGGGTTCAGGATTGCCGAATATTCAAAAAAAAGATTTAAAAAATTTCCTTTTAAAATTATCCATTAATAAAATAGAACAAACCAAAATAGCTAATTTCCTTTCGGCAATTGATGAAAAAATAGAATTAGTTTCAAATCAAATACAAGACACACAAGATTATAAAAAAGGGTTATTGCAACAAATGTTTGTTTAAAAAATATTATTAATTTTAAAGTGGTCGAATTCGACCACTTTAAAAAAAAATTAAAAAAAAAGTATGACTGCAAAAATCAAAAAAATTTTAGTAAATGATTTTCAAATTTCAATAGATAGAAATAAAGACGAAGATTACATTAGTTTGACTGATATGGCAAATGCTAAAGATGGTGAAAATAGAGCAGCTGATATAATAAAAAATTGGATACGAAATAGAGGTACAATTGAATTTTTAGGTACTTGGGAAATGTTAAATAACCCTAATTTTAAAGTGGTCGAATTCGACCACTTTAGAAAAGAAGCAGGTCTTCCAACTTTTGTATTAAGTGTATCCCAATGGGTTGAACAAACGGGTGCTATCGGAATTATGTCCAAATTAGGAAAGTATGGTGGTACATATGCTCACAAGGATATTGCATTTGAGTTTGGTTCTGCTATAAGTCCAGTATTTAAATTATATTTAATAAAAGAATATCAACGTTTAAAAGAAGTTGAAAGTAATCAATTTAATTTAGAGTGGGATGTAAAGAGAATTTTAACTAAAGCAAATTATAGTATTCATACAGATGCAATAAAAAATCATATTTTACCTTCTTTGAACATATCAAAAGATAAAGAGTGGATTACATATGCCGAAGAGGCTGACGTTTTAAATGTAGCACTTTTTGGTTGTACTGCTAAACAATGGAAACAAGCAAATCCCCAATTAGCGCTAGATGGTAAAAATATGCGTGATTTTGCTAGTATTAATGAATTGACAGTTCTATCAAATTTAGAAGTATTAAACTCCGAATTAATAAAAAATAAACTTCCAAAATTACAACGATTTCAATATTTACATAAAATGGCAATTCAACAAAAAGCTGTTTTAGATGATAACAGTTCTATGAAAGCATTGAAAAAAATGTCAGATGATACATTTTTAAATGAAGGTAAAAGACTTAATGACTAATGACATCACAATCTGAATTAATATTAGAACAAAACTTAATCAGTCAATTAGCAGCTAATGGATATGATAAAGTAACTATTAAAGATGAATCAGATTTATTGGTTAATCTTAAAAAACAATTAGAAAAACACAACAACAAAGTTTTTTCTGATAGTGATTTCAAGCAAATTATAAACCATCTTTCAAAGTCAAATAACATCTTTGAGAAAGCATTATTACTTCGTGATAAATTTGCTTTTAAAAACGATAATAATGAATTAGTGTATGTTGAATTCATCAATATGGACTTTTGGTGTCAAAACGAATACCAAGTAACAAATCAAATAACTGTTGAAGGTTCATATAAAAACAGATACGATGTAACTATTTTAATCAATGGTTTGCCATTAGTTCAAATCGAATTAAAGAAAACCGGCATAGAGTTAAAAGAAGCTTACAATCAAATCAACCGTTATCAAAAACATTCCTTTTCATCAAATACAGGCTTATTCAATTTCGTTCAATTATTTATTATTAGCAATGGAGTAAATACAAAATACTTCAGCAATTTTGGAAATAAAAAACCAGACTTCAAACAAACATTCTATTGGACAGACGACAACAACAAACGTATTTCTAAATTAGAAGATTTTGCTAATACTTTCCTTGAAAAATGTCATTTGTCAAAAATGATTACCAAGTATATAGTATTACACGACACAGATAAAATGCTAATGGTTTTAAGACCTTATCAATTCTTTGCAGTAGAGAGAATTATTGATAAAGTAAAAAATAGTAATCATAACGGTTATATATGGCATACTACGGGATCGGGTAAAACATTAACATCATTCAAAGCAAGTCAAATACTTTCACAATTGCCAAAAGTAGATAAAGTTGTTTTTTGTGTTGATAGACAAGATTTAGATTACCAAACAGCCAAAGAGTTCAACGCTTTTAAACCTGATTGTGTAGATACTACAAACAATACAAAATCATTAGTAAATCAATTTAATGATGCAAATAATAAGCTAATAGTAACTACTATTCAAAAGTTATATAATGCCATTACAAAAGAGCATCATTTAAAAACAATGGACAATCTCAAAGATAAAAAGATTGTCTTTATTTTCGATGAATGCCATCGTTCACAGTTTGGCGATACACACAAAAAGATTACACAATATTTCAAAAACTACCAAATGTTTGGTTTCACAGGAACACCAATATTTGTAGAAAACGCACTTTCAAAAAACAAAGAAAACCAAACCACAGCCAGTCTATTTGGCAACCGTTTACACCAATACGTAATAACAGATGCCATCAAAGACGAAAACGTATTGCGGTTTTCAGTCGAATACGTCGGTCGATACAAAGAAAAAAATTCCCAAAACGAAATAGATACCGAGGTCGAAGCCATAGACTCAAAAGAGCTAATGGAAAGCAAAGACCGCATAGAAAAAATAGCCAACTATGTCATCCAACAACATCCATTAAAAACACACAACAAAGAGTTCACAGCAATGTTTTGTGTCAGCAGTGTAGAAGTACTAATAAAATACTACGACACATTCCTAAAACTAAAAGAACAAGGAAAACACAATCTCAATATAGCAACAATCTTCAGTTTCGGAGCCAATGACGACATGATAAGCGATACTGACAACTACGACGAAAGAGACTTCAACACTGTGGCAGAACCAGAGGACAATTCCTATCACAAAAGAGACAAACTAGAATCCTATATCGAAATCTATAACAAAAAATACAACACAAACTATTCAACCAAAGACAGCATACTATTCTATAACTACTACAAAGACATCGCCAAGCGAGTTCGCGACAAACAAATAGATATACTTTTCGTAGTCAATATGTTCCTAACAGGTTTCGATAGCAAAACGTTGAATACATTATATGTCGATAAAAATCTAAGACACCACGGATTAATCCAAGCCTATTCCAGAACCAACAGAATACTAGGCGAAAAAAAATCACAAGGAAACATCATTGTCTTCAGAAACCTCAAAAAAGCAACAGACGATGCAATAGCATTATTTTCAAACAAAGAAGCAAAGGAAATAATCATAATGCAACCTTATGATAAATATGTAAAAGACATCAACGAGGCCTACCACAAACTAATCAATATAGAACCAACATTCGAGTCAGTAG
>JBIPPG010000276.1:0-3862 GCA_044368545.1 Chitinophagales bacterium
TCAAAAAGTCCAATACCTTTTTCTTCCTGAGGGGGTGCTATTAGTGTATTGGCTGCTACGAGCTTAAAATCCATATTAGGAAGAGCCTCTATTCCAAAGTTTTTTTGGTTTTCTTTTTTATTTTGCTCCACTAATAATGAAATGAAAAAACGAAGTTTACTTATTTGAATCGCAATAGGTTGTATATCTACACCATAAATGCAGTTTTCTATTATATAAAGTTTTCGTACGTAATCAAACTCTGCTTTCTTTAAAATTTCTTTTTGGTTCTCTAGGGCATCTATAGTCTGGTTTCGGGTTTGTGTATCGCTTAATTGTTGTGCCGATATTATCAATTGATCTAATTTTTCACCTTCTAATTCTTTCAAGTAAAAATTTTGAGAATCTAAAATATTAAAAAGTTCCACCATTTTGTGCAAAATACCCATAGGATATGCGCCCGAACCACAAGCGGGGTCTAAGATTTTACATTCAAATAATTTTTCTACAATACTTTTTTTGGCGAAATCGTTTAAATCTACGTTTTCATTTTTAAATAAATGTTCAATTTCATTTTCAAGATTTGGCAAATGTGTTTTGAGATGTTGTTTCAAACTTTCATCTACCATATAATTGACGATTTCACGAGGCGTATAAAACGAACCTGTTTGTTTTCGGGCGGTAGCTTTGGTTTCGGGATTGAAACTAGCCAAAAGGTTTTCAAATACTTTTCCAAGCAATTCAGGGTCTAGTGCTACATCAATCTCCAAAGGTGTATTTTCTTCTACCGTAAATTTAAAATTATTGAGTAAATCAATAATTCCAATAATGCTATTTTTTTTCCATTTTTTTAGCTCATCTTTATCATCCCCAAAATGATGACTTAAATCTACGTCTTCACGTGTTCCAAAAAAAACAAAATTTGGAAACTTTGGTTGTTTTTTTTCGTTTTTAGTAAACCCATCTATAAAAATCTCATTTTCTCTGTCGTCCAAACAATCAAATAAACCTCCATTCAAAAAAGGAATCTGCATAAAAATGTTTTCGATAGCATCCTCACTATTCGTAAATTCATTTTCATATCGATAGATAAGCGGATCTCCATGCTGGGCTTTGTTGCGTTTTTTGCCATCTATCCATTTGCGGTCATCTATCGGTACGTTTAGTGTGGCAAAAAACAAGTTTTGTAAAATGGCTTTGTAATAACTATTTTTATCAGAGTTTGTATCAAAATTTTTAAGGTTTTTTTTCAACTCAGATACTTCAAATAATTTATCTGTTATCAATCCTTTTTCTTTCATAAACCAGACAAATAAAAGTCTAGAAATAAACCGTATAAGTGATTCTGATTTATAAGTGTCTATATCTTCTTGATTGTCATTTGGAAATAAAACATGATCTTTCGCCCATAAATACCATTTGAAAAGCTCTTTATAAAATTCATTATTAAGTTCCTTAGTATTAAGTTTTTCTTGCCAATATTTATACAATTCATCAAACGATTTGGCTTTGTGTTTACCCAATTCTAATAATATTCTTTCATGCGCAGCGTGTGGATTTTCAATATCAATATCCTTGAGCATAGAGACTTTGGTATTGGTTATTTTCTCGCCTTCGCGCCAGTCTTTTTTACTTCTAGATTCTCTTTCTAGTGAGGAAATGGTGATTTTGTCTTCATACCGAAATACCACAATAAGCGGATTGCCTTTTTCATTTTTATTGAATTTTTGATTGAGCTTTCTTGTCAGCTGGACTAAGCTGGATCTATTGAGGCTTTTTATTAGTTCTACAGCTACTACAAATATGGTATCGTAATCAATTTTGTCCTCTTCCAAATCCGAATATGTGATTTCGTTGGTAAAAGACGCTTCGTTAATCAATGCCACGGGATAAATTCCTTCAATTTCTGTGAATAGTTCGTGATCTATATCGCCAAAATATTGCTGGGTGCTATATTTTTTATTTGGTATAGCAGAGATAGCCATTTTCAATTGATTTTTGAATAAGTCTAGTGTGGCGTCGTAAAGATTTTCTTTATTTTTAAATAGATGGAGATTCATTTATTTTAGTTTTTTCAGATTTGGATGTTGAATAAGAGATTTCATTTGTGAAATTGCAATATGATTGAGCTGCTCTAGCCGATACGAAGCCTCAAGCCCTTGTCGGATCAGTACCGAATTGATACTCTCTAGATTGGACAAGACTACGAGCTGTTCTATCGTGGCCTCATCTCTAATATTTCCTTTGGTATCAGGATTTTTGGCCCGCCATTCTGCTGCGGTCATACCAAAGAGCGCCATATTGAGAATATCGGCTTCGGAGGCATAGATGAGCGAGGTTTTGGAAACGGGCAATTTCTCAGGGATTAATTTTTCTTTTATGGCATCGGTATGGATTGTATAGTTGAATTTGGACAAGGTTCGTTGAAGATTCCAGTCCAACTGCTGCCTATTGGACTCTTCTTCTTTGAGGCGTTGGAATTCTTTGATTACAAATAGCTTAAATTCGATTGAAATCCAAGAAGCAAACTCGAATGCGATGTCTTTATGAGCAAAAGTGCCGCCATATCGCCCTGATTTGGAAGCAATCCCAACGGCATTGGTAGTTTCTATCCACCTTTTTGGGGTCATTACGAAGCTGTTCAATCCTGCTTGTTTTCTAAACCCCTCGAATTCGAGGGGTTTAAAATTTGGATTGTACATTGTTTCCCAAAAACCCAATAATTCAATGGTGTTTCTATTGCGAAGCCAATTTTGAATGATCGAATCGGTATTGTTGGCATCTTTGTATCTAGCAATATCCGTAAGCGAAATAAAATCGGATTGCGCTGCTTCAAAAACGGTTATTTCGGTACCCAAAACGGTTATTTTTTTATTCTTTACCATAGTATTTATTTTTAGCTAACAATCATCCACGTAATCAAATCCAATTTTTTCTCAGCTTGAAAATGACCTAATTTTATTTCTTCGAGAACTTTTTTGCTACCCCCAAAAAAATTGTTGAGCATATCGGTATGATGTTCACCTGCTTGCCCCTTTTCTCCATTCTGCAAAGTTACATATTTTTTCAAAATGTTTTGTAACTCAAGGATCGCTTCGTTTTTTCCTGCATCGATTTCTTTTGGAACTTGTCGTGAGGCTTTTCTATGTTCCGATAAGAATTCAAGAACTACTTTTTGATTTTCGGATATAATATTTCCTTCGTGGTCCAAATGTACTAATTCGTAACGGCTGTACATACTATTTTTCTTAGGCAAAACACCAAACAATGCAATAAGACCTTTTTTTTCTTTGGCTTCAATTTCAAAGCCTGAAAATATACCATTTGGCAAATGTTCCAATTCTTTTCTCTTTTCTTGAAACACCTCTGCCAATTGCTGTTTATACACATCAAAAGAAAAATCATCAAAACCGAGGGAGTCTTCACCATCGAGGTCTTCCATTGTTATTTTCATTTGTCGCAACAAATTGGCATTTTGCTGATCTTCAAGATTTTCAGATTCAGCAATTTCATTAAACTCATCCGTAAAAGTCTCAATTACTTCAGAACCAGCTATTTTCATAATAGCCATACGTTTTTCAACTCTTGATTTTAATTTGATATATGAATCAATATCTTTAGCAGGCCAAAAATTAATGGATTGAATTTCATTATTTGGAGAACCAATACGATCAATACGCCCTACTCGTTGGATTACACGCACAGGATTCCAATGAATATCATAATTGATAACCATGTCGGCATCTTGAAGATTTTGTCCTTCGCTCAATACATCAGTAGTAATCAAAATATCAATTGAATTTAGTATCTTATCGTACACCATTGGATGATCCACTTTGATATTATCTAACCATGATTCATAGGCTATCTTTTCACCATATTC
>JBIPPG010000277.1:0-3860 GCA_044368545.1 Chitinophagales bacterium
TTAGGATAGTCTAACTCAATACACTTCAAATAAATTCTGTTGATTGACACTTCCTTTTCCCCTTCGATGCCATTTAGATACCAATTATATATTTTTCTGACAATATCGGCATTCTGATTGTGATGAATTAGCTTGTTTTGTTTGGTTTCCGTTAATTCTCTTTGGTATCCAAAAAGTAGTTTACCCGAAATAGAAAGACCTAAAGCCATTAATCTTTTCTTCTCTCTTGAAAATCTCAGTTTTTTCTGAGTAATCTCAGTTTCAGCGAAAATACCAAACAAACTAAACATCATTTCACCTTCAGTGGTAAGTTTGTTTTTTTCGTTAAGTAGTTTAAAATCAGTATCTTTTAAAAATAATTGAACTTTATTTTTTACTAACCAGTCTTTTATAATGTGAAGTGTACTTTGTCGTCTCGCTAATCTAGAAATTTCAGTTGCAAAAACTGTATTATATTCGGGGTTTTCCTTTATGAAATTGAACATTTCATTTGTACCAGACCTTTGGTCAATGCTTATAAGTCCGCTTTCTTTGGTATGTATAATCTTGAACTGCTCGTATCCCTTTTTCTTTGCGAACTCTTCCAAATCAACTATTTGTGCGTCATATTCTTGTGTCTCCGTAGACACACGCACCAGTAACACCGCATGAAGATTCCCCATAAATTGCTATTTTACAAGCAAATATACAAAAAAATATGATACTGTATAATATACACCCTTTTTTATTAAATTATGTCAGTATTATACAGCATCTAAATATATAAATATATAATTGATAATTAGATTATTATTATTAAAATTTTAGATTTTTAATATAGATTAGTATTAAATTATCTATTGTATATTATAATAGAATATCTATCACCTTCAAACGGTTCTACCCAATGATTTAGGCGACCATTGAATGAAAACCATTCATTTGGATTACCAAATTTTGAACCATCTTCAACGCACAACGCTCCACCAGTGAATTCTCCAAGCAAAATCCCGTAGCTGAGTCCTTGATTTTTATGTCGATGTGGCAACATTAGATGATTGTAGTTTAAAGTCACTTGATTAAACTCAAAGTCAGTCACTTGTTTTATATTGTCAATTACCTTTTTTTCAATGAAACTAGGTCTCTTTGCTAATGGTCGTATGTGTCTTTGGGGAGTTGATGTTTTTCGTCTGCTAAACAACTCCTTTATTAATTCCAAATCAATTTGATGATGTTCAATAGTTGGAATATATGTTTGCATTAAATAATCATAACTTTTTCCAGAGTATCTGGCAACGCTTCTTAACAAATCTAGATTTGGTTCACGTGAGCCAGATAAAACTTGTGACAACCATGAATGAGAACAATTCAGTTCAGTAGATAACTTTCTGAGTGATATTTTATCTGAACTTAATATTTTATTTATTGTATGTATTAGCACTTTGTGGAGTCTATGTGCATCAAATATAATATTAAATAAAAAATGGTTGCAATCGCAACCATTATATTTTATTTTTAACTTGAATTTAATTCATTCAAGAGAATAATACTTTCCTTCGACAAAAAGTGCTTTCACACCCATCTTTTCACAAATCATTTCAACTTCTTTTCGTGAAAGTTTTTTAGGATTTTCAACCTCGAATTTGAAGATGGTCTTTTCTTCTTGATGTTTGATTTCAATAATTTTAGATTTCATTTCTTTGAGTTAAAATTTTCTTCACTTTAATAATTGTTGCAGTTGATTTTCCAGTGATAGCTGAAATATCTCTAATAGGAATGTTTTTCTTTAATTTCATAACAACATCTGCATGACGTTGAATGGCTTTTTCGTTTGATTGATAACTACCTATTTTCCTCCCAGTGTATTTTCCAGCTCCTTTGGCAATGGCAATTCCCTCTGCACACCTTTCTTTGATTTTTGAGCGTTCAAGCTCACTTATCGACCCCATGCAAGCGATAATCAGTCGTGCAGTAGGGTTTTCACGACCATCCTCTAACAATGTGCTAAAACCTTCTTTCAAAGAATGTAAATTTATTTTGTTTGATGTAAAAACTTGAATAGTGTTTAAAATATCTAATAAAGAACGACCAAGTCTTTCAATACTATCAACAACAACTGTATTTAACTGATTGTTGTCTGATGTGACAGCGTCAAATAATTTAATTGCCTCTGGACGCTCCATAAAAGGAACGTTACCTTGGATTTTATCCATGAACAAATTCTTCACATCAAAATTCTGATGCTTTTTAAAATTTTCGATTTGCCTTTGAGAGTTCTGTGTAATACTGCTGATTCTCGAATAAAAGTATACTGACATATTATTTAATTTTTAAGGTTTATTGTTTTAATTCTAGGGTCAAAATTATTTTATAACAATCAGACCTATTTATACGGTTTTCGAAGGTTTATTTAGTTGTAAAAAATCATTATAGTCTAATTTTAAAACCGCAGAAGGTATTATCTACCTTCCTTCGCAATAATCTAAAATTTCAATTAACTGGTCGCAATAACATTCATCAACTGTTTTTACGATTTCTCTTTTACGATTAACGAAAATGATTCTGTAAGTATCGTTGAACTTTAATTCGATTTTACACCAGCCTTTATGCACAAGTCCGTTAACATGGAATTCAAGACCACCCATTCTTTCTTTACTTTCAGATAAGCATGCAAAATTTGTTGCTCCCACTGCCATCAAAAATATTCTGTCACCGAATTTGATTTGATTTAATATTGTTCTAGCGATTTCCATTGTATTCATAATTTCTTTTTATTTTATTTATTAATCTAGTCTACCAAAACTTCTGATATAAGCACACTCATCATACACTTCTTCAGTGTAAGCATTGAATCTGATACCAGAAACTTCATATTTTTTAAATAACTTTTTCAATTCAGTAAATGATTTTGCAGATTTTATTCCTTCATTCGTCCATACTTGTTGTATGCTAAATGATTTTCCATAGCCTTCATGCTTTAAAATTTCTTGACCAAAATCAGCTAACTTATTAAAAGCAAGAGTTGAATATTTTGACTGAACACTCAAAGTGATACCTCTCAAATTTTCCTTGATTTTCTTTAACTCTTTTTTAAATCTTGTCGCTTCCATTATGTAATTCAATTATACTTTTGTGATACAAATATATAATTTAATTATACAAAACGCAAATTAAATTATACTTTTTGATTAAAAAAGTATAAAATGATTATATTTACAGAAATTAATATAATATGAAAAAAAAAGATAATCCACACCTATTACGTATAGGTTATTATATGAAGTTAAATAGTATAAGTCGAGATGAAATGGCATCAAGATTAAATTTAACACCAGTTTCAATTACAAATATTACGACTGGAAATACTTACCCTAGTGTTGACTTATTATTAGTAATAGCAGAGATGTTTAACGTTGATATACGAGACCTATTTACGCCAACGAAGGTAGATTATAGTAATCAATTAGAAGAAGCAAAATCTTTAATTAAAAAAGGATATGATATTCTTGAACAAATACAGCAAATTCAATAGTTTACTATTGCTACTTCATATTTATAAAAAAAAATGAATATGAAGACTCAGCAAGAATACAATGAAGAAATTGATTTACTAAATAAACAAATCTCATATGAGGACGACCCTCAGAAAAAACAGCATTTAATTAATCGTTTAGAAAAGAAAAAATTGGAAAAAGAAATAAATCTTATTAGAGATAGAATAAGGAAACTAGGCTAAAATTTCATCTCAAAAAATTATAAAAATATTTTTTTCGACTATTCATTGTATTGAATAGGCTATTCTTTTTTCAGCTATTTAAGAATAGGTAACGAGATTTTGTGAAAAGTAGCTGTGAGTGAACGAACATCATGATAGGTAGGGG
>JBIPPG010000278.1:0-3852 GCA_044368545.1 Chitinophagales bacterium
GAACTATTTGAAGAGGCAAAATCTTTCTGGGAAAAAGTGTTGGAGTATCGCAAAGAAAGAGAAATTAGCCAAGATAAATTAAATGGTATCAAAGAAGAAATCAATCAGGTTTTTGATCACTTGAAAGTGTTGAAAGAAAATATGATTAAAGAAAAAGATGCCGTTTCAGACAAGGTGAAATCAGAAATTCTAGAGGCTATAGAAGTTGTGAAAAAGAAAATGGAAGGCAAAGATGTTCATTTCAAATCGTTGATGGATGAGCTGAAAGAAATTCAAAATGGACTTCGTACAACGGATGTAAAACGCGATATAAAAAATCTATTATTTGACGAAATACAAAATTGTTTTGAATTTATCAAAACCAAAAGAGATGAAGTATTGGGTGGAGGCGTAAAAAATAGAGTAGAAGGATTGAGCCAAGTAGCAGATAAAATGCGTAAATCTTTGGAGATGGATTTGAAAGATTTAGAGTTTAATAGAAAAAAATTAAGCACAAGCAATACAAGATTGGAAGAGCAATTGCGTGAAGCCAAAATCAATGTGCTAAAAGATAAAATTGAATCTAAAGAAGCAAAATTAGCGGATATTCAGGCTACATTGGATAAATTACAACAAAAAATGACTATTTCTAAAGAAAAATCAACCGATTCGGATAAAAAAGAAGTTAAAGTAACTATCAAAAATGATACGGCTCCAGAGCATACGGAAACTCCAATTCAAGAGTCCCCTTCAACTGAAGATGAAGAGGCTACGGTAGTGCCTGAATAAGTTTAATAATTTATCTAAATTATTAAATTTATAATCGATTTTTAATGAACCGTTTTATGTTTTTTTTAATCTAAAAAAGGGATTTGGGAAGCATTAAAGCAAAAGGTAATGCCATACTGTAATCTAATTCATCATATTCTAGCCCTATTTTTCGAATATTTTGATAATATTCATTGTGATGCAAATAGTACATTTTTTCACTTTGAACAAACCATGATTTTTCACCTAATTTTTCTGAAAGAAACCATTTTTCGCACAATCGTGCACTTCTTCCATTCCCATCATTCCATGGATGTATTTTTACAAAAATTAAATGGATCATGGATGCAAAATAAAACACCTCTTCTACAGACATTTTTTTGTCTATAAGTATTTTTAGGTCTGAATAAAATTTAATCATTTCATCTGAAACTATAAATGGAGAAGCCGCTACATATTCTATTTTACCTTCTTCGGTAGCTACATACATATTTTGATGGCGATAGTTTCCTTGCCATGGGGTATCCAAAATATTTTTACTGAGTAATTTGTGTGCTTCTTTTAGATTGGTTTCATTCAATGGATTTTGTTGTGCAAAAATATAGGCATTATATAGATCATCAATTTTTTTTGTATAATTTGGTTGAAAAGAAATTTGATCGCGCTTATATTTTATATAACTATCTAATTCTATATTTTCACCTTCAATTTTACTACTAAAAACAGATGCTACAGATGTATAAAAACTAAAATTAGGCGTAGATAATGCTGCATCTTCTAGGTTGTCTAACTCTTCTTGTAAGGGGTTTGAAATATGGGCGAGATATGAGTCTAATAATAAAGTTGGAATGATTTCTAAATTCATTTAATTTATTTGTGTGCTAAATTAAGGAGAAATATTATATGAAATTAAAAAAAAAATAAATTGCCAAATTTTTTATTTCAAATTTTGTAACGAAACCATTTCTGCATAAGTTCCATTTTGTGCTATAAGTTCGTTGTGCGAGCCTACTTCTACTATGCTGCCTTCTTGCATTACCAAAATACAATCTACTTCTTTGATAGTGCTGAGTCTATGGGCAATGATGATACTTGTTTTATCGGCCAATAAATTTTTCAACGCACTTTGTACTTCTTGTTCATTTTTGCTATCGAGTGCCGAAGTGGCTTCGTCCAAAAGTATAATTTCAGGATTTCGATAGGCTACACGCGATATACTCAATCGTTGTTTTTCGCCGCCACTGAGCTTACTGCCTCGTTCCCCGATGGCATAATAAGTTTCGGGATTCATTTTTTCTACAAATTCTTTGGCATTTGAAATTTGTAAGGCATTTGAAATTTGCTGCTTCTCCAAGGCTTCAAAAGCTATGTTTTCGGCCACAGAATAGTTAAATAAAATAGCTTCTTGAGATACAATACCAAAAAAGTTTCGATAATTTTTCAAATCCATTGTCTCTATAGCTTTACCATCTATTTCTATTTGTCCTTTTTGGGGTGCAATAAATTGGAGAATTAGGTCAAAAAGCGTGCTTTTACCCGCTCCACTAGCGCCTACCAATGCATATTTTTTCCCTTTTTCAAATGTAAATGTAAAATCATTAATTGCAAAGGATTGACTATTGGGATATTGAAATGAAATGTTTTTGAATGCAATATTATTTTGGAATGAAGGCAGTGTTTGTGTTCGTTGACGCAAAGAATCATCCGAATCGGGAGCATCCAATATTTCTTGAATTCGTTCAAAAGATGCCATCCCTTTTTTGATTTCATAAAATGCGGATGAAAAACTCTTTGCAGGTGGTATTAATTGCGAAAAAATAACCATAAAGGCTATGAAATTTGAAGGATTTAAATTGCCTCCTGCTAATACCAGTTGCCCTCCAAACCACAAAACAATACAAACGACAATGATTGCCAAAAACTCAGTCAAAGGCGAAGATAAATCTCTTTTTCTATACATTTTGTTGAATACATCGTAATAGTTTTTGTTTTCGGTAGCGAATTTATTTTTTATCCAATCTTGCACAAAATAAGCTTGAATAATTTTGATTCCCGATATACTTTCATCGATTATTGAAGTGAGTTTTCCCAATACTTCTTTACCTTCTTTACTCTCTTTTTTTAAGCTTTTACCTATTCTTCCTATGAACAATGCCATAAAAATAATCATCCCAAACACAAACAAGGTCAATGGCGTACTAATGGTAAACATAGCCATCAAAAATAGAATCACATTGAGTGGAGATTGGATAGATGTTTCGAGTGTATTCATAATACTGTACTCGATTTCAGTCAAATCTGATGTGAATTTAGTAATAAGACTCCCTTTCTTTTCTTCTTGAAAAAAAGACGTAGGCAATCGGAGCATTTTTTCATAAAGTTGATTTCTCAAATCAAAAATTAGTTGATTTCGCAAAGGTGCCAATACAAAAAGGGCTAAATATCTAAATAGATTTTTTAATAGAAATACAACACAAACGATAATGCAGAAATACGCTAGGGCAGAGGCCTTGCCATAGGTCTGAATTTGAAGGGATAGATTGTAATAAAAAAGGTCTACAAAATAGTCTTTTGAAAGATGGAAAACAGGTTTTGTGAGAATTAACTGCGTTTTGTCAAACAATAATTCCAAAAAAGGAACCAACATTACCAGACTGACCAAAGAAAAAAGTACCGTGAAAATACTGAAAATCATATACAAAAAAACGAGTTTTTTGTATGGAAAAATTTTGCTCAGTAAAGAAAAATAGTTTTTCAATGGATTTATTTGTTTTGGAAATGAAACCTTAGATTTCTCTATTCATATCAAAACCTTCAAGGATTTCGGCAACTCTTTTAACGAATGTACCGCCTACAAATCCATCAATAACTCTGTGGTCGTAGCTATGCGATAAATACATCAAACTACGGATAGCAATGCTGTCTTGACCGTTAGTTTCAATCACTACAGGTTTTTTAACAATAGCACCTACACCCAAAATAGCAACTTGTGGTTGATTAATGATAGGAGTCCCAAATAAATTTCCAAAAGAACCTAAATTGGTCATCGTATACGTTCCGCCTTGAATTTCATCAGGTTTCAGTTGGTTTTTTTTAGCTCTAGCG
>JBIPPG010000280.1:0-3835 GCA_044368545.1 Chitinophagales bacterium
GGCTTATCCTTATATCATTGGCCCTAAATATTATGGGGTAGCTAGTGCTACAAAAGTTACTTCAATTACAGAATCTACAACGACTTATACAGGCACATCCAGTATTTCTAATGCAGAATTTAATGAGTTGTCATTTAATATTATTTATAGCCAAGATGCTGATTTAGTAGCTATTCAAGCTAATGGATTGGTAAAAGATGATTTGGAAATAAGAATGTACGATTTGAATGGAAAAGAAATTGCGGTTTCTTCTATCAACAAAGGAAGTACGATTTCATTTATCAAAACCAATGGCATTTATGATGGTATTTACATCATTAAAATTGTTAACGGAATGAATGTTCAATCACATAAAGTTTTAATTCAAAGATAATTTGATTTATATTTTATTTAAAGTTTATACAAAAAGCGACTTGAAATTTTCAAGTCGCTTTTTGTTTTATCTACTGAGATTGATGTTTTTGATAGGTTTCCCAAAATTCTTTTGCATAAAAAAAACAAAGAACGGGAAATACAATTAAACTCAATTTATTGAATTCCATAGCGCCAGGTATATCCAAATGAATCAATCTCATACAAGCCCTCGTCATACCGCATCCAAGGCAATTATATCCAGATATTAAAGTGAATAAGCAAGTTGTAGGCCCTGTATCAAATTGTGTTTTGGGCAAAAACAAAAGAATTGATGGCAGCAATATCATTGCAGCCATTTTAATTCTTAAAAAATTTTTAGTTTCAAAAAACTTCATCTTTTAATTTGCTTCTTTAAATTTCTTTAATGCAGCATTTAATTTAGGCATTACTTCAAATGCATCACCTACAATTCCATAATCTGCTGCTTTGAAGAATGGTGCTTCAGGATCGGTATTAATTACAACAATAGTTTTGCTACTGCTTACTCCAGCCAAATGTTGAATAGCACCTGATATTCCTACTGCAATATATAAATTAGGGCTAATAGCTAATCCTGTTTGTCCCACATGCTCATGATGAGGTCTCCAATGAACATCCGCCACCGCTCTACTACATGCTGTAGCCGCACCTAACGTTTTGGCACACTCTTCTATCATACCCCAGTTTTCAGGGCCTTTTAGACCTCTTCCTGCCGATACTACCAATTCTGCCTCACTCAAAGGAATATCTCCGCTTACAAGTTCTTTTTTAATCGCTTTTACTGAGAAATCACTTTCACTGATTGATAAATTTAAATTCTCAATAGTACAAGCTGTTTCTTTTTTCTCAAGAGGAATAGAATTACTTGCTACAGAAATGATTTTATTTGCAGACTTAATGGCATATTTAGCGATAGCTTTTCCCGAAAATACATTTTTATTCATTGCAAATCCAGCATCGGGTAGCGAAGACGCTCCTGATACAATTCCAGCTTCCAATCGTACAGATAATCTTGGGCCTAACGCTTTTCCATTTTGATTGAATGGTAAGATTAGTACATTTCCACCGTTTGCGTTGAATACATCTGATACTATTTTAGCAAATAATTTGCTATCAAAAGTATTCAAAAGATTGTTAGAATCTATAAATAACTTGCTTGCACCATATTCTCCTACAATATTTTTGTCTTCCAATTCGCCCAAGCATATTGCGGCCATAGATGAACCCATCAATTCAGCTACTTTGCGTCCGTATGTCAACACTTCTAATGAAGTTTTTTTTATTTTTCCAGAGTTTGACTCTATATATACAAATACCATGATTTTACTTTTTATTAATTATAAAATTAAATAACTTTTGCCTCATTGTGCAATAAATCTACCAATTCTTCCACATTCTCAGGTGAAATCAACTTCACAGCTGCTTTTGGTTTTGGATTTTCAAAAGCCACAAGCTCTACCATAGTACTTCCACCATTCGATGCAATTTTTTGCAATGGCTTGGTTTTTGCGGTCATGATACCTTTCATATTTGGAAGTCTTTGTTCCGCCATTCCTTTTTGTGCAGAAAGTACAAAAGGTGCTTTTACTTCTAGTACTTCTTCGCCGCCTTCAATCTCTCTATTAATGGTAGCTAATTCACCACTCATTTCCCATTTTGATGCTTGAGAAATAAAAGGTAAATCCATAAATTCCGCTATCATACCTCCGATGGCAAAACTATTGTAATTGATCGTTTCTTTTCCTGTAATTACAATATCGTATTGATTAGATTTTGCAAAATTAGCTATTTCTTTAGCTACATAAAAAGGCTCTATAGCGTCATCCGCCTCTATCAATACCGCGTCATCTGCTCCAATAGCCAATGCTTTTCTCAAATATTGATCATTTTCAGAAGGCCCTACGTTGATAACCGTTACGGTTCCTCCATTGGCTTCTTTCAATTCCAATGCTCTAACCAAGGCATACCATTCATCGGTAGGATTCAAAATAAATGTAACTCCGTCATTTGCAAATCTTGTATTATTCTCTTTAAATGCAATTTTTGCAGTAGTATCGGGTACGGTACTAATACATACTAAATATTTCATCTTTTTTAATTTTTTTGGTTTGTAAAATTAATATAATTATACCAAACGAACGTTTGTTTTTTTTATTCTTCTCCCATATTATGAAAAACCGCTTGAACATCTTCATCTTCTTCCAATCGTTCTATCAATTTCTCAATATCTGCCTTTTGCTCTTCGTTCAATCCTTCTTTATAACTCATAGGAATTCGCTCTTTTTCGGC
The DNA here is from genome assembly GCA_044368545.1 of Chitinophagales bacterium. Taxonomy (GTDB): domain Bacteria; phylum Bacteroidota; class Bacteroidia; order Chitinophagales; family JADJOU01; genus CHPMRC01. The sequence goes on from JBIPPG010000280.1 coordinate 2,683, forward strand.
AGTAATTATAGGAATATTTAATTGGTCTAAGGCTTGTTGCATTTTTCCAAAATCAACAAATGCCACTTGAACATAAGATTCTCCTTCTTCGGTACCTATTTCTTCCAATCCAAAATCAATAAGTTCTAGTTCCAATTCCTCAATGTCTCTACCTAAAATATCAATAGTAAATAAGGCTTTATGCTCAAATAAGAATTCCACAGAACCCGAATTTCCCAAAGTACCACCACATTTGTTGAAATGCGAGCGAACATTAGCTACCGTTCTATTGGTATTATCGGTAGCGGTTTCTACTAGGAACGCTACGCCATGTGGACCAAAACCCTCGTACAATAACTCGTCAAAATCTTTTTCATCTTTACCCATTGCTTTTTTGATAGCGCGTTCTACGTTATCTTTTGGCATATTGGCCGCTTTTGCATTTTGAATAGCTATTCTCAATCGGGTATTGGTATCGGGGTCGGGACCTCCGCCTTTTACAGCCATCACTATCTCTTTCCCAATTCTAGTAAACGTTACAGCCATTTTGCCCCAACGAGCCATTTTCTTCGCTTTTCTATATTCAAACGCTCTTCCCATATTAGTTATAAATTAAAATTATATTGAATAAATATTTTTTAAAAATGAATTGCAAATATAAGTAATTATGATTTGACCAAACATAAAAAAGTCCCTAATTAATTAGGGACTTTTTAGATTTTTTATAAAAATTAGTGTGTAGTATTACTCTAATCTAAATGTAACTGGAACGGTATAATAAACTCTTACCGCATGTCCACCTTGTTTACCTGGTTTCCATTTTGGCATCGATTTTACTACTCTCAAGGCTTCCTCATCGCATCCACCTTTGATTCCTTTTACTACTTTTGTGTTTTGGATAGAGCCATCTTCGTTTACGATAAACTCTACTTGAACCGTTCCTTCAATTTCATTTTCCGCAGCATAGTTTGGATAACGAATATTTTTTTGAAGATAACGAATCAATGCATCCTCTCCACCAGGAAACTCAGGCATTTGTTCTACAAATGCAAAAGGTTCATTGGATTTAGGAGCTTCCACTGGACCATTGCCATTACCCAATTCAATTTCCTCAGGTAAATCTTGTCCTACCACTGTTTCAGTTGCTACTTGAGCTTTTGACTCTACTACTTCT
>JBIPPG010000279.1:0-3835 GCA_044368545.1 Chitinophagales bacterium
TCTATGAAAAAAGCGAAAGTAACATATAATCCATACAAACTAACCAAAACTCAAAATATAGTCTTGGCATTCATAAATCTATTGGCTCTATTAACTATAATTAGTTGTATGTTTGCAGTATTAGAACTGGCTAACAAAAACATTGGATGGGGTGTATTATTTATTTTTATTCCTTTTTCAACATTTGGGGCATTTATAGCTTATCTATTATCTAAATTCCTTGCTAATAATTTCGCATTTCTTAAACAAGAATTAAACAAAAAAAAATCCAATATTTCAATGGGTATATATTCTGGGTTTATTTTTCTAACTCCAACTATAGCACATTATGTAAATAGAACTGCTAGTTCTCAGGAAGAACAGTGCAAAACATATATAGTTATAGATAAAGGCGAAAACACATATAGGGGGCATACCTATTTTTTATATATAAAGTATGGCTTTTTTAAGGAACAACTTTATGTTAAAAAAGAAATATGGGACAAAGTAGAAATTCAAGGTAATATAGAAGTCTGCACAAAAGAAGGAAAATTAAAAGTTGACTATTTAACTAAAATAAGAAATGTATAACTGCACCTGCTATTTCGGTTCTTCGGGCTTGAAAAGCCAAATAAAACTATGCTCTGTCTTTAATTGAGTTAATTTATTGAAGATATTTTTTACTTAAAGAAATTCTTGCAACTTCATTTTTATTGAACTCAATAAGGTTACTGTTATTAATTTTTTCAGATGCTGAAATTTCTGTTTCAGAAATTGATAATGTTGTTTTGAATAAAATCCAAATCAGATATTCTATTTGTTCTTCCTTTTCTACAGTAAATTCAATTCTTGCACTAAGGTCTAAAGGGTCGTTCAGTTCGTTATAAGAAGCAAAATATAGTTCTTGATAAAGTAGTTCTTTAAATAGAAATTCTGAAAGCGGTCTATATTTATATAATTTATTCACTATTCTTTCTTCTTTGATTTCTTCGCTTTCTCTTTTGTAAAAAGGTCTGCCGTATATTTTTCGTATAGTTCAAATAGAAACACCATTCTGTTGGCTTCACTTGTAAACTGTTGCGGTCTGTAAGCCAAATCAACTGCTTTGTCCAACTCGTTATGTGCTTTTACCAATATTGGTGGCATTCCATCAGGCTCATATAAATCAGACATCGTACTTTTCGGAAATTCTAATCTTGCATCCAATACTTTTTGTGCAGCAGCTTCAATAGCTTTAATTTGTTTCTCAGTCGGATTTTCTGGCCAAGGATAATTGTTATAAACTATACTATTAGAATATCTAAAACGACTTTCTAATCGTCCACAAACAGATTTAACCCAAGCCATATGCATAAGTGAAGTTAAAATCCCAAAGTGAAAAAGCTTTGCATTAGGTATTATTAAACAAAGATTACTGGCAATTTCATTGGCGGACATAAAGCCAATTGGAATATACTTTCTTCGTTCGGATGATACACTGGGAATTATTATATACTCAGTTTCTTCGTGGGATTTAAAAGCAAATTGAGTAGGGGTGTCTGCTAATTTTTGTGTGTCTTTTCTTTCACTTTCAAGTCTGAACTTTCTTACATTTCCAATTCTTGTCATCAAAAATTTTGAAGATTTTAATTCACTAGGATCAAAGTTTTCAAACCATAGGCAGTACCTAACTCTACCATTAATAAATTCTTCGCTACCATAATACCGTCTAATATATTTTTCAATAAATGGTTCCTTTTTTACAGCTTCATTTCTTTCTTGTTCATCTAAAATCAACCAACCGCCATCAATTGGTTGATTACCAAATTTTATCTTGGGAACTTTACAAACCGCTATCGTTCTTTTGTTTATCAACAAATCCTTTGCATCTACCAAATATGGATTAATATTTTTTGCTTTGATTTCGTGTGCTTCGCCTTTAATATCTTCATACTCAAAAATGCTCTTGTTATTAGTGTCGTAGTTGGCAAAGCCAACTATCACACAATAAACTGCTGCATTTCCTTTTGCTTCGTTACTCCATTTGAAAGTTCGATGTGAAAAATGAATTTTAATATTATATTTGTTCAACATTTGTCCCCAAAGTATGCTTGTTTGTTCACCTTGAACAATTGAGTTTGTAGAAACAAAAGCAACTTTTGTTTTTGTACCTTGAATATATTTGGCTGCTTTGATATACCAAGCTGTTACATAATCCAAAACTCCAGCACCTTGTATATTATCAAATTCTTTTACTACAGCATCTCGTTGAGATTGGGTCATTATTTTTGAACCAATAAAAGGAGGATTACCTATTATGTAATCGAACTTTATTTCTTCATTTTCATTAGGCTTTTTTCCATTGTGTACTTCAAACGTTTCTGCTTGTATATTCACAGTTTTATATTCTTCTAAAGGTTCTTTTGCTAAATAAATATTAGCGTGTTTAGCCACTAAATTAATTGTATTGACTGGATTTAATAATCTCTGCCAGTCTGTTTTCAATGCATCACCGTAAACAATTTTAGCGGCTTTTTTCAATGGTAAACGAACAAAATACTGCCCAAATTCATTACTAATTTTCATATTCATTTGGTGGTCGATTAGCCACATTGCCACTTCAGCAATTCGTGCAGGAAATTCTTCATACTCTATTCCACACATCATATCAACATCAAGCCAAATAATCTCACGTACATCCAAAAAACCAGTACCACTTTTATTCATTGAACGAAGTATTTCAATTTCCAATAAACGCAATTCACGGTAGGTAATTACAAGGAAATTTCCACAACCACAAGCTGGGTCTAGGAATTTGAATGTACTTATTTTTCTATGAAATTCGGAAAGTTTATTTTTGTTGTCTTTTATGCTTTCAAATTCTTTCCATAGATCGTCAAGAAAAAGTGGTTTAATGAGTTTTAAAATATTAGTTTCGCTTGTGTAATGCGCTCCTAAGTTTCTGCGTTCCTTTGGATTCATTACACTCTGAAACATTGAACCGAAGATTGCAGGAGAAATTTTGCTCCAATCGATATAACAGCAATCCAAAAGAGCTTGACGCATTTTGCTATCGAAACTTGCGGTTGGTAAGATTTCTTCAAATAGTTTTCCATTTACATAAGGAAAGTCAGCAAGTTGCTCGTCTAAGTTTTTAAATCTTTTGTCTTTTGGTGTGTTTAGTACTTGATAAAGTTCTTGTAATTTTGCAGCAAGATCGCTACCGTCAATATTGGTACGTTGTTCGATGTATTCTTGAAATTGTTGTTTTTCAAAAATGGTCGTGTCTTCGGCAAACAAACAGAAAAGTAAACGAACCAAATAAACTTCTAAAGGGTGTCCTGTGTAGCCAATATCTTCTAGCCTATCGTGAAGTTTACCCATCAACTCTGCTGCCTTGATGTTAGCAGGGTCTTGTTCTTTATAAACTTTCTTTTGATAGCCAAGTAAGTATCCAAAATGCTGTACGTTGTTAACAAGGTCGTTTAATTTGAACTCAATTTTCTTATTTTCTTCAAGGTCGTAAAGTCTGAAATTTTCAAAATCTGAGATTAGAATGTATTTAGGTAATTCGTGCTCTTTAAGTCCGTGAAGGTAGTCTTTAGCTTGTTCAAATGCTTTATCAAGATTTTTACCCCTACTTTTCATTTCAACTAAAATCGTCCCTTTCCAAAGCAAATCTATATAGCCGTCTTTGTAGTCCAGTTTTTTTACTCGATGTTCAAAGGTCGAAACACGTTTGCTGGTAATGCCAAACACATTAAAGAACTCAACTAAAAACGGTTTTGCATCTGCTTCTTCGTTTGAAGTGTCAGCCCATTCTTTTGAGAACTTTAATGCTCTGTCTTTTATTTCGTTCCAACTTAATGCCATTCTA
>JBIPPG010000382.1:0-3826 GCA_044368545.1 Chitinophagales bacterium
AGCTCAGATCAGAGTCGATGCGAAGGATCTTGCCTTCAAGCATCTGAGTAGACAATCGTCTGTCCAAATGATTGTGTCGCCTACCGCACACTTATTGCCATGCTCCTTGAATTCACGCCGATGCCTTCGCCCTTCCCCCCGATCCTTCGAACGGCTTGGATAGATCGTGCGAAGCCACGATCTATCCTGTGTTGGACAAGCCCCGCAACTCTGAGGGTCTGGGGGGGGGGGGGCCCCGGGGCCCCCAACGAAAGAAGATATGTTCGCTCGTTTTTAAGATTCCCTTTACGATTCGCCTCGATCGTAGGTAGAAGTACTTGCTCCATGGCTCTCACGGCCTCAAAAGTAGTGTAACTGGTGTTGAGCCGGCATCGCTATAGGGCTGGGAGCTGGATCTGCGATGGTGTTGAGCGGGCGAATATAGACAGCTTGGTGATAGTCTTGGGCTGTTGAATCTGCCGCGCAGCGGCTTGGTCCAACGCTCAAGATCAGAAGCGTGAGAGAATTTGCGGGTTACGTGGTTTCTGGCGCTCACGCCTTCTGAATCTGGTTGTTAGACAGAAGATTCAGGATCTGCTGAAGGTTTGAGGCGTCGATTAGACCTGCCAGTTAGCTGCCTAGTTGTTGCGCCGTCACCTTGGAGAGCTTCAATCTCAGTCGATACAGAGATCTCTTTGCCATTCAGATTAATTGACTTTTGCCCTTGGATCAGCTCATTGAACTCGTTGATGATTGAAATGCCACCTTTCTCAAGTTTTTGCTTCATCGCTGAAGTGTCGATGCCAGCTTCTTCGAGACTTATCGAGAGCCCGAGAATCTCCTTTAATGTTTCAACTTTCTTGGGAATGGCTGCCGCACGCCCCTCATTGGTGTAGTTGCGATACGCATACTTGGCAAGGTTCTCGATTATCTTGCATGCTAGGCCTATAACCCTGTTCTCCCCAAATAGTTTAATCCAAAGACTTCCAGAGTCTATTTTGCATAGCCTCAGCGGATAGGTATGGCAAGATACCCCTGCAAGGATACAGATCTCACTGTATATATCGAGTATGCATTTTAGGCAAATTATAGCTTCCTCCACTTTCTCTACATCTGGTAAAATGATTAGCATTTCTCCCTCGCCTTCGAAAGGGCTTTTTTCAGACAATGAGTAAGCCTTGACCAGACTCTGACTCAGTCCTAGATACGTCTGTATTCGGATATAGAGTTCGTGACCCATGAGCAAGAGCTTCAGCACGTTTTGGCGACTTGCCTGTCTGGTGTAGCTGTCATAGGCATCACTAAAGTCAACAATATGGCCAGAGAGGCAACCAGCCATATCTTTCTGAATATTCAGACTGTCATTTAGAGTATTGACTAGCAAGTCAATTTCTCGGAATATCGATCTACTGCTGACCCCAGATAAATGAGAAACGATTAAATCGATGGCCTGATTTAGGGCAAGCAATGTATCGTTGCTCGCCGGCTCAGTCTGTCCAGTGAGAACACCCTCGTATCCCAGATAGGTTTCATTGATGGACTTAAGAGCTGAGTAGAGCGTGTCTGCGGTATAAACAGCCTCTATCTTCTTGTGAAGGGAGTCCGCGATTTGGGCTTGCAGCATGGCAAATTGACTTGGTTGCTGGAGTTTACGCTCTCTGTCTGTCTAACGCCAAGATCAGCGGCGGGCATGTGCCTGGAGTGTTTGATGGTGATCATTGCTCCCATCCGCTGGATCTTGATGTTAGGCCTCAATAAGCCGCCAGGGGGGGCGCTTAAGCTGAACAGCAAAGTTGACAAAGATGTACTTCCGAGACATTTGGTGAGTGTAGATTCTGCATAGCGTGAGGGCTGCTACATAGCATCGGTAGAATTCACTCGGTTTTGGGGGTTCAAGTTCCAAGTAGCGCCAAGCCATGACCCTCTTCTCAGTTGGGATTGTTGCTATTGGTACTTCTGTGTGGTCAAAGCCGGCGGAATCAACCGCTAATTTCTGAAGAACTCGCAAATCATGTGTTTGTGGGAAGGTAATTCCCTTCTGAGCGAGGTATGTCTTCATAGTCTTCTCACAGGCCATCTGCAGTTCCCAGATGGCCAGAGAACTTGCACTATGATCTTCTGCTGCAGCATCTATAGCTGCCTTCTCAAGGTGCCGAAGGACGGAACTTGTCATCGCCTGCAAGCTCGTCTCTTCCAGATCAGCAGTTTTAAGGTTTATATTGATAGCTCTCAAGGCATTAGCGATGTTCCGAGTAGTATCTTCAAGCGCATTCTTCCTCTTTGCAGGCATGTTTGTAAGGGGAGGAGGCGTTTCTATCCAATCAAGGGGTCTCTCTTGTGCAAGCACCTCATTTGGAAAGCGAAGCCAAGTTGTTCCGTCCGGTCCTGGTTGATCATGTATTACCAATGGCATTCGGAACAATAGAGGCACTCCAAAATACAGAACGAGGCCGCGAGTTTGCTCGTATCGCGAACGTGTTAGTTCCTCACCATAGCGAGCCTCGTACCACCTGGAAATAGGATCATATATTCCTTTGAACCACAGCTTGCTCCAGTAACTCTCCTTTGTGTCGCCCTTGATCTCAACGAGGAAATGCTCGACGATGATCCGCGCTGCTGCAAGCGGCCGCGAAGAAACAGCCATACCATCTTTCGTAAATTGCTGATCGATCCATGGAAGCGCCTCCCGGAGCAGATCTTCATAGCTTTCCATCGCGCGGCAAATCATGTGACTGTAGGACTAACGCTGCCCCAGAGTGACAGGCAAGGAGCCTGAGGTGGCGTAGAAGAGAGTGGTAGGTGGCCTGTCCACTTGAGGTGCTGCTTAGACCTACTTTTACCGACGCGCCGTGGCGCGCCTAAGCTCTTCGGCTTTTTCAGGAAGTTCATAGAGTTGTTCGAGAGTAAGCTCAATGATGTCGATTGCAAGGCGGAGCTCATCATCGGAGGGGCGTGCAAGTTCGTGAACGGCATCATTTCCGAGATAGCGATATTCATGAAGCGTTTGTGAGCTGGATTCAGTAAGCAGCCCTTTCTCTTGGAGACCCGCGATACGTCCTTCAAGACTCTTTTTCCTTGCGATCTGCGTACCACCTCCCTTTGCGGAAACCTGAACGGGGCCGTCGGCAACTCCCTGTTGAGCGCAAATTCCTTCCACAATTGCCCGAAGACCGGCGGCGCACAGCGTCGGGCATTCGTTGTTGAAGCAATCGAAAAGTTCACCGTAAATCCGACGAAGGTTGGATGGCACGTTGTAGAAGGACTTGGAGGCAACAGAGTTGGTGTTACGCTTTGGATATAGACGCTCTGTTGGCTCGTATTCCCCTGTCATGGAGTCGTAGACTTCTGAAAAGGAGCTAGTGTGACGAAATGAAGTAGATTCACACCCTTGACACTGAATGATCTGATATTCATCATTCCAGTCAACGCTCCACCCTGCTCTCTCGTCATACTCGCACCCGTCTTTGTCTAGCGAGGCAATGATCTTGTGCTTGGTTGTGCCATTACAGTTCGCGCACAAGACCGAAAGCATCTCGTCCTTTGTCTTGTTCTCGCTAAAGCTGATCTTGGTCTTTGACATCCGTTGCTCTCTGTGTGTACGGACTGTAGGCCTAACGCTCTCCATCACCAGGCCGCAGGGAACATGGGCAATGGTCAGGAGTCTTGTGGTGGCGGCCCTGGTGCATGGCGTTGTTAGCCGAAGCCTTTGCATGTTGCTTTGATGTAGTTATTGCCTACAAGTTGATGTCATGGAGCTCCCCGCAAGGCCACCTTGAATTAACCTTTAGGCAACCTACCGCTACCAAACTCTGACCCCGCAGCGCTATTAAAGTTGACGAAGACTGTC
>JBIPPG010000281.1:0-3821 GCA_044368545.1 Chitinophagales bacterium
TATTGGGAATTTCAAACCCTACATAATCCAGCGCATAACTATGCTCAAAAGCTTCGGGCTTGTACAAAAGTGTAGTAAGCGCTAATGATGCAGGCTTCATTTTTTCTAATTCTTCCTTTATGTAATGTAGCGTATGCCCCGTATCTACTATATCTTCTATTACAATTACATCGCGTCCTTCGATACTTTTGCTCAGGCCTATCATTTCTCTAACCAAGCCTGTAGAGGCGGTTCCTTCATACGAACTTACTTTCATAAATTCGATTTCACAATCTAGTCTTATGTTTTTGACCAAATCTGATGCAAACATAAAAGAGCCATTGAGAATGGCTATAAAGAAAGGATTTCTATCTTTATAATCGCGTTCTATTTTTTTTGAAACCTCAAAAACCCTGCTTTCTATTTCTTTGTCGGACAAATAGGGTTTGAATGTCTTATCTAATATTTTTACTTCCATTTAGTTTGGCGTATGCTTAAATTTTTATTATTAACTGATTGGATTGAGTGCTATGCTATAAATTTTGTATGAATTGATATCGCGTTCGTAGAAAAATTTATCCAAAATCCCATAGATATTTTTAGCTCTAAAATACGAGGTATGCAACTTATTTTCGCCTACTTTTACCCATTGAATGGTATAGCTATCTTCATTTTGGTAGTGTTTTTCTACATATTCGAGCATTTTGTTCAATGCTTCATTTTTATCAATAGCTTTGAGCGAATGAAACAAAAAAGATTGCTGGTGATGTGGATTTATCGTAATCAAATCTAAGGTCGTAATCCCATCAATTTGACGAAAATTGAAAATCAACTGATTTTCCTTCAATCCCAAATAACTCGCAATTTTATGTTCTATGCTCATCGATTACATTTTTGTAATTATCTCATCTACAATACCGTATTCAATAGCTTCTTTGGCATCCATCCAATAATCTCTATCAAAATCTTTCAAAATTTTCTCTACGGGTTGTCCGCAATTATCTGCTAATATTTTAGCTAATAAAGCTCTTGTTTTTACTATTTGTTTAGCGGTAATTTCCAATTCAATAGCTTGTCCTTGCACGCCTCCAATAGAAGGCTGATGAATCATAACACGGCCATTTTCAAAGATTTTTCGTTTGCCTTTGGCGCCATGGCTCAAGATCATACTGCCCATAGAAGCGGCCAATCCCATACAAATGGTATTGACAGGCGACTGAATCATTTTCATAATGTCCAACAACGCCAAACCGGCTGTAACGCTCCCTCCTGGACTGCTCAAAAATAAGTCAATTTCTTTGCCCGGCTCATGTGCATCCAAGAATAGAATTTTTCCTATTACTTTTTCCATACTCTTATCGTCCACAGGTCCCCAGAAATACACTCTACGCTGTTTTAGGTAGATTTCTTCCATTCTTTTGGACATCATAGAGCCGCCTTCTTTCTCTTCTTTTTCCTCTTTTTCGTCTTCGTTATTTAAAAACGTATATTGATTTATCATGATGTATCTTCTTTGTTTAAAAATTTAATATTCTAAAAGTTGCAAATTTACTTCAATTATTATTTATTGGGCTTTAAAAAAATATAAAAAAGAATTTCTTCATTTAAAAAAATGATATTTTTTCCAAAACCTATCCTCAAAAATTTACTACCTTTGTACAATGAAATACGCATTTGTTTTTTTATTTTTATTAAGCATTTCTATATCGTTTTATAGTTTTGAAAATACGACCGAAAAGCTTCCCGTTACAAAAGAAGAGCTTGGTAAGCTTTTATTTTTTGAAAAAAAATTATCGCGCGACAATTCTATCAGTTGTGCTTCGTGTCATATTCCCGAATATGCTTTTTCCGACACCTTAGATTTTAGTATCGGTGTAGGAGGAAGAAAAGGCAAACGCAATACGCCCTCGGCGATGAATATGGCTTCTCGCGAGATTTTCTTTTTTGATGGACGCGCTGCTACCTTGGAGATTCAGGCTACATTTCCCATTCAAGACCACAACGAAATGGATATCAATATAGACAAGGCCGTATCTAAGATAGCGCAAGATAAGTTTTATCAAAATGCATTCAAAAAAATTTATAAAAAAAACCCTAATAAATCAAATATTCTCAGTGCTATAGCAGACTATGAGCGCAGTTTGGAGAGTTCGAGTCCTTTTGACGACTATATGAATGGCGACAAAAATGCCATTAGCGAATCGGCAAAACGGGGTCACAAAATTTTTATGAATCCAAAAAATAAATGCTTCGATTGTCATTTTACGCCCGATTTTACAGGCGATGAATTTAGAAACATTGGACTATTCAACGGGAAAGAGCTCAACGATAGCGGACGATATTTAATTACCAAAAACAAGAACGATATAGGGAAATTCAAAGTGCCAGGCCTAAGAAATATAGCCGTAACGGGGCCTTATATGCACAACGGGATGTTTAAGACCTTGCAAGAAGTAATTGCGTACTACAACAATCCAATAGCAAAAATACCTAACGCCATTAATACCGACACGCTTTTGCATAAGCCTCTTTTGATGTCGGATAACGAGATGATCGATTTGGAAGAATTTCTAAAAACCCTTACTGATCCTAGTTTTGTTAAGAAAAAGCCTTAATCCCTTTTTACACCGACGTTGCTCGCATCTTGCGAGTAATTCTATTTAATATTTCTATATTATAAAGAGAAAAATATTTATATTTGTGGTATGAATATAGAATTAAATGAAGAAAACATTAAAAATAAGTGAGACGATTTTAGTAAAGTCACTAGCGAGACGCGAGCGACGGAGGAGAGAAGTTCCTGCAAGAGGAAACGATAGAGTAAATGGAGATTCAACAGAAGTTGATAATCATAATTTTAAAAAACGGAAATAAAATTTCAAGCTAATGGAAGCAATTAAATTGATTTATATTCCTATTATTTTAACTATAAATTCATTAAATTCTCAAAATAGAATTATAAATTCTTTCCAAAATTTTGAAATCTATGGTAAAGATACGATTAAAACAGAAGGGAATTATTTTATAAACAAAATTACTTTAGATACAGTTTTGGCTGGTTTATGTAGTAAGTATAAAAATAATGTATTAATTAAACAAAATATTTATTATATAGATTCTTCATTAAATGGAGTTTTTTATGAAGAAGATTATTATAATAGGATTGAAAAAGATATGGCTGTTTTGTTTAGAAATATTAATAGTAATTCTATAGTTTTTAGTTTTAGCGAAAAGAGCATATACATCGATTCATCTCGAGATGCAATTTGCCAATTGGATTTACCAATATTTGAATTATATCCAACAGGAAAAGTATATATTAATATAATAAAAGAGGATAAATTATATTACTATGTTGAATATGAAGAATCAGGGAAGATAAAATGGAAATCTTTAATAAAAAATGGATATTTAGTAGAGTAACCTAACCTCACCATTTGGCGCAAGCATTAGTGAGACACTAACGGTGCTTATGCTAGATTAAATAAAAAGAGATAAGAATGAATAAAAATGTAAGCAAAAGGATTGTAGAAACGGACACAAGCACCGCTACTCTAATGCTTGCACCAACTGGGGGGTAAACGAAAAAGAAATTGTAATTTAATTACGCATTTGCGAAATTAAAATAATTTCTAAATCGGGGTTAACCTCAACTAAATCATATAGATTGCAACGATGTTGCTCCCTAATGATTAATACCGTTTATACAATCAATATAGTCAAATTAAAATTGGATTAAATTGAATTAATTACGGTATTAGACTTTTTTGGAACGTCTTTATTGTGGGTATTTAGAAGGGGTTTGAGAGGTATGAAAAAGTGCTAAAAAAAGTATATGACGT
>JBIPPG010000282.1:0-3792 GCA_044368545.1 Chitinophagales bacterium
TTTTTTGAATTATCCAATTTGATATTATCGATTAATTCATCCAATGACTTCATATCTTTTTTTGAAATTTCTCTTGCAAAAAACTTTTTGTAATTTTCCATAATATTGGAATAACTATTCAAGTTCAAATTTCGGTTTGCATAATTAGCTATAAGCTTATAAGACAATGCTTTAAGATTGGCACTTCTATTTGAATATTCTTCTTCTTGTAGTCCTTCTACGCTGTCTAGTCTTATTTGATATTGATTTTTATCTTTTATACTCGTGTCCGTTTTAGGCATTTCTAAGCCATTATTTGTTTTGAATTCATATTTTAGATAATTGGGAAATATCAAATCAATTTCTACTTTTTTGGTATAATTTCTACCTTGAACCACCAATCGTGTTCCCGTTAAATAGGGGTTTCGTTTGCTCACTCTTATTTCTTCCAGAAAACATCCTTTTTCCAATCCTCTGATGGCAAAGTATTTATAAGAAGTTCCATTGTCTTCATTTTTGGCTTCTTTAATATCATCTTTATCAATTAATATCTCGGTGCCATCGGGTTTTATAACTCTAATTTTATTGATTATGATTTCTTGTTTTTTAGATTCAGAAATATAGACTCTATTGTTTTTTTCTATTTCTGCATCCGAATTCAAATATAAAATTTGATGTATCAGTACCCACTCAAAAGATTCTTTCGAATCGGTATTCAATGAAATAATGCGCTTGTCCAAAACCTCTACAATTGGCAAATTGCGTTCGCGTTCGTTTAATAGTTCAATGGAGGGTTTTTCGGACCAGCTATAGTCTTCGTACTTTAGTTCTTGTGAAAAAATAGAAAGGTTAATTGCAAGAAATAGAAATAAAAGCGTGCTTTTCATGTGTATATAATATTAGTTTATTTTTTTTAAAGATATGGTTTCGAGGTATGCTTCAGAAATGTTTTTTTGAAATTCATTAAATTCTTGATATTTTTCTTTTGGTATTTCCGCTTGATTATATTCAAAAGAATAATTGCAGAATACAGAAGTTTCATTTTTTGAATAAGAAACTTTCAATTGACCAAATGAATTAGATTTATCAATATTTTCAGGCAAAAAATTGACTTGGTATCCTTCGGGGATTACGAGCTCTACATTTATGGTATTTTTTGATTTCATATTCAAATCTATATTGGACAATCTATCTTCTTTCAATTCATCCATAGAACCATATTTTTCCAAAAGCATATTTACAAATATTTCATCATTCGCTTTTGTAAAATAATTCTGTAGATTGAAATTATACTCCAATAAAGCATTGCTATCGGGCGATTCAATATTTTTTTCTTTCAAATTGGAATATTCAAATTTATTATTACCAATTTCTAAATAATTTTTTAAGATTTGTTTTTTTCTATCCGAAGCCAAATCGTATATTTTTCTCAAATAAATCAATTTTTGATATCCTCCCATTTCGGTGTTTACCGTGCCTTCAATTTGATTGTTTTTGATATACATTTTTATATTTATATCTTTGAAATTGTCCTTTTTGTCTACAAATGGAACGGGAACTATTTCATATTCCGTATTGCTTTTATACAAGAGCGCTTCTTTTCCTTGTATGAATTCGGTAGGATATTTTATATCTACAAAAGCATCTGTCGCATCAAGAAAATGCGTAGTTTCGGAATTGTGATATACGGCTATCATGTGATTAAAGATAATTGGGGACGTTAGATTATTGATTTTATAAGGCAGTTTGCTCGTTCCTATCCAGGCTCTATACACATTTTTTATTCCTGCTTCTTCCGATAAGGTATAAATTAGGTTGGCCATATCTTTACAATCGCCATATCTTTTTTCAAAAACACTATTGGCATCTCTAGGTACAAATCCTTCCAAACCCGATTCAAACGCTATATATTTGATATTTTTCTTTACCCAATAATAGATGGCTTTAACTTTTTCAAATTCGGTTTCTTTATTTTGTGTCAATTCTAAAGCCAGTTTTTTGAAACTTTCCGACGTTTTATTGTCCACTTTTTCCAAAAATTGCTTATTGAATTTGAACAAATCATCTACTGTTTCCAACACATTGATTTTCTTGTCATCCAGCATATAGCTTTTGATCTTAAAACTCAAATGTGGATACACTTTCAAATACTCACAAGAAAAAGGTTCGGAGGATATTTTTTTTATATCTTTAAAAATATAACGATAAATTCTTGATTTTTTGGATATTGTGGAGTCAATGGTGTAGCTCAAATGTCCAAAATTAAATGCATGAATATCTACATCAATATCTTGGTCTATCTCAATTGTAATTTCTTTGAGTTCTATCGGTGTAGCTCTTTGGATAGCTTCGCGTCCAAAAAACTCAGCAAATTGATATTCAAAAACTGTTTTATGGCATTTTATAGCTCCTTTGGTCAGTTGAGGAAAATGAACGGTAGTGATTTTGATATCATTAGAAAAAATTTCATCATCCAAATCATCTCGGGTCTTAAATTCTTTTACCTTAATTTCTTTAAATTTAGTACCATTTGGCACCTTTGTACTGGCTTCTATTTCTACCAAATTTCTAAAAGAAGAAAAATAAACCTCTTCCTTGTCATCCATGCTAAACATATCTTTCAGAATCATTTCCTCTTGATATTCTTCTACTTTTACTTTTGGCGCATTGTTTTTCAAGAAAATACGAATGTACGTATTTTCTTGAATCAATACACTATTCTCCTCATTATATTTTTTTGAAATATTTTTAATGAGTTCGTTTTCTTGACCAAATCCTATGTTTTGAAAGATTAGTAAAAATAGAATTGTTTTATTTGATTTTTTGAACAGCCACATTATTGCTATATTTTAAAATTTTAGTTTCATTTCCTTCTGTATCATATAGTTTTACCAATCCATGTGTTTCTCCCGATTTCACGTCTAACGATAAAATTATCTTTCCATCTTGGTTATAATATTTTCTAAATTCTCCATTTGGATTTTCTTGATAGGATTCTTCTATACATTTCGTGCCATTTTTATAGTTAATTTTTTTGCCTATCAAATTTCCATATTCATTATTGGCGTATTCTATTACTAAATTGCCCTCAAGGTTGTACATCAATAGTTTGTCTACCAAATACCCTTTTAATATAGTTTGTTCAAAAGCTTTTTTGCCATTTTTGTAATTCGTTGAAATTTTATAGGTTAAATTTTTCCCAATATATACCGTGTCTACAAATTCACCATTTTCATTGTTTTGAATATAATAGATGAGATAGTCATTTTTATAATGTTTTCTCAATATCAATTCATCGTTTGTACCAAAATAGTCTACGTCACCATCAAAATTTCCATTGATAAAACTCGCTTTTCGCCACATACCTCCATCGGGATAATATCGATGGTCTTCGCCTGTTATTTCATCAAATTTATATTCTGTTTCTTCTTGAAGCATTCCATTAGGATAGAAAATCGAATCTTTGCCATGTATATCGCCCATCAAATATGGGATGGTTTCTTTTATTTGATTATTGGGATAATAAAATACACATTTATTATGTCTTTTGCCATGTTCAAAATTATTTTCGGCATATCGGATATCATCTACAATAATGGTTGTGTTTTTGCCATGATATTGACCATTTTTTAATGGAGCGGTATAATCTTGAAATTTCATAGAACTTATTTCGGCATCCATATCATCGCCTTTTTTGTATATCTGATGTTTGTATACATTGCCTTCTTGGTCATAATGAAATTGTTCGGTTCTACATCCGTTGATATAATAGGATTCTTTGTCCAGTTTGCCATCGGGTGTATAATCTTGATA
>JBIPPG010000283.1:0-3783 GCA_044368545.1 Chitinophagales bacterium
TTCTGCATTTCTTAGATTGGGCTCAGATTTCAAAGAAAATTACTATGAATATGAAATTCCATTGAAAGTGACACCTGCTGGAACTTATACCGACGCAAGTTTAGTATGGCCCGATAGCAATCAAATGATTATCACTTTGGAGGATTTAGTAAATGCAAAATACAAACGAAATGGACAGCGATATCCTGTCAATACACCTTTTGTAGATCATTTACCTACCAGAAATATTACGGTTGTGGGAAATCCCGATTTAGGTTCGGTAAAAGTAGCAATGATTGGTATCCGAAATAGAGCTATCAATGATCCTAAGAATTTTATCCTCAATGACGATGGACTTCCAAAATGTGGCGAAGTATGGGCAAATGAATTGCGATTGGAAGGTTTGAATGAAGAAGGTGGAACGGCTGCTTTGGCAAATATTTCATTGAAATTGGCCGACTTGGGGACTGCAAATGTAACTACATCGATGCATACTGTGGGATTTGGACAAATTAATCAACGTGTAAATGAACGAAAAAGAGACGATTATCTTCAATATAATTTTAACACACAACTACAATTAGGTAAATTTTTTCCTAAAAAATGGGGGGTTCAATTACCATTTTTTGCTCAATTTGGAAGAGAATCTTCTACGCCACAGTTTGATCCATTTTTTTTAGATATAAAAACAAAAAATCAACGGGCGGCTATAGAATTAGCGTATGGTGCGGATAGTGCCGATAGATATTATGAATCTATTTTGACAACTCAAACCAGCTCAGGTTTCAATTTTTCGGGTGTAAGAATTATGCCTGAGAGCAAAAAGCCTGTGTTGCATCCATTTACCATTCGAAATTTTACTGCTTCGTATGCATTTACATCCAACAGAAAAACAAATCCTTTTGTAGAGAAAGATTGGGTAAGAACCTATTCGGGGGAATTGCAGTATAATTTTGCGGCTCAACCTAAGTATATAGAACCGTTTAAGAAATTGATAAAATCAAAAAGCAAAAGTTGGGATTTTATCAAAAATATAAACTTCAACCTTGTTCCGTCCACTATTTCGGTAACCAATCAAATTAATAGACAATTTGGAGTGTTTCAGCAGCGTAGATTGCCCGATGAATTGCGTTCGATGGATCCGCAGTATTTGAAGAATTTTACTTGGAATAGAAATTATAGATTTAGTATCAATCCTATACGTCCTATGACTATCGATTTTTCGGCAAAAAATCTTGCCCGAATTGATGAACCGCAAGGAGGACTCAATAGACAAGAAGACGTAGATTCAATATGGCGAAATATTAAAAAATTTGGAAGAACTACGCAATACAATCAAACATTGAGTGCCAATTATAATTTACCAATTGCTAAAATCCCTGTTTTGGATTTTATTACAGCATCGCTTAATTACAGTTCGGGATATAATTGGAATACAGGTCCTCAAATCGTTGGTAGCAATGGTGAATTTATCCAAAGTCCTCAAGGAAATACTATAGACAATTCACAATCCATTGGCACAAAGGCAAATATCAAGATGAATCGTTTTTATCAAAAATTTGCAGCGCTTAAAAAATGGGATGTAGAGACTCGAGACCCTTTTGCGAATATGAAAAAAGAGCAAAAAACCGAACGTATAGAACAGAACAAAACACAGATTCAAACTTATGAGGATAAGATAACTAAGGCTTATGAAGATTTGGATAAACTAAAAGTTGAAAAAAAGGAAATTAGAAAAAATGATACAATGGAACGAAAGTTGAAAAAACAACTTTTGAAACAGAAAAAAGAAAGTATCAAAAAACAAAAAGCCGCTATCAAAGAACTCAAAAAACAACGCGATGCTATTTATTTGCCACCTTCTGCTATAATCAAAACAGTAGTGCAGCCTCTAATGGCGGTGCGCGACATAGATTTGTCGTATCAAATTGACAATAAAACCACCTTGCCAGGATTTAATCAAAAAACTAAGTATTTTGGAGTAGATTTTGACCAACAAAACCATTTAGACCCAGGATTTACATTTGGTATGCAGCCCGGTATTCCACTTTTTGCACCACCCGATAAATTTGGTATGATGCGATGGCTCGAAGATGCAGGAAATAATGGAATGATAACCAAAGATACGTTGTTCAATATGCCTATGATGCAGTCCAATGTAAAAGCATTTACGGGAAGATTAGTTTTGGAGCCTTTCAAAACCGTAAAAGTCAATTTGACGTGGAAGTCTTCCTATACACAAAATTATACCGAAATTTTTAAATTTAACAATCAAACCAATACCTTTGAGCACCTCAATCCTATAGAATCGGGTAGCTATACGTATTCGGATATCAATTTATTGACTTCATTCAATAAATTGAGAAATAGTACAGGAAACAACAATTTAGAATTGTTTAATCAAAATAGACAAACGTATGCTAAAATTTTCTATGAAGGAAATTTGAATAGAATCAATTCCCCCTATTTTGATCCTATTGACAGTGTCTATTTGAATCAATATTATATGGGATATGGTCCTCTTCAGCAAGATGTATTAATTAACTCCTTTTTGACCACATACCGTGGCCAGCAAGCTACACGAGGCACCGATGTAAGTCCTTTTTCTCGAGTACCATTGCCCAATTGGGATTTGACCTATACCGGAATAAAAGACATCCCAGCGTTCAAGGATATTTTTACCAATTTTACCGTAAAACATGGTTATAATTCGGAAACATCCATTGGCAATTTTACATCAGAATTGCGCTATTTTGGAGATGGAAGTATCAAAAATCCTATTCGACTTGATAGCTTGAATAATAATTTTATTCCATTATATTATATCCCTTCTATTTCTATGACCGAATCCTATAATCCATTGATAGGTATCGATTTTAGGCTTAAAAATTCTCTTAAATTTGGTTTCCAAATCCGAAGTAGACGACAAGTAATGATGAGCTTGATAGATTATCAAATTACCGAAAACGAAAGCAATGACCTCACGATGAGTTGTGGCTTTACGATCAAAAATTTAAAATTACCGATTTCCAGAAATGGTAAAAAAATAAAATTGGAAAACGATGTGAATGTAGATATTCAATTCACAATGGGGGATAATGATATTATCAACTATAGAATGGGGCAGAATATTGAAACGGTAGTAGGAGGACAGTTTCGCTGGACCTTATCCCCAAAAATTGATTATAAGGTAAATGACAAGTTCAATGTATCTATATTTTATAATCATACATATACACAGCCTAAGCTGAGCAATGCCTTCCCTCAAACCAATATTGCGGGTGGTATAAAGATGAATTTTTCATTAGCACCTTAATTTATGATACTAATTGTTCCTTCTTTTCTCAGATATTTTGCGGGCAAAAATGTAAATGCAATGGCATTTTTTCCATTCATTTTGGTGCGAGATATAGATGTGAAGCGGAATATAGCTACTATCAATCACGAAAAAATACATTGGAAACAGCAAATTGAGTTGTTGCTGCTATTTTTCTACATTTTGTATTTCGGCTTTTATATTTTTTATCGTCTAAGAGGTATGAATCATTTCAATGCTTATATGTCTATTCCTTTTGAAATAGAAGCTTATAGAAATCAAGACAATTTATTTTATAGAAATAATAGACCGTTTTGGGCGTGGCTCAAATATGTATAAATTTCTTATACCGTATATACAATCAATATAGTCCAATCTTCGTTTCTCTTGATTGTTCTATTTGCTTGTTATTACGGTATTTACCACTCTAAACTTACAAAATAGTTTGGACTATTTTATAAGTAAGATTGGTATTATATAATGGAACG
>JBIPPG010000284.1:0-3771 GCA_044368545.1 Chitinophagales bacterium
TTGATGAAATTCTCTGCTGTTTTTTTCTTGGGTGTTTTCATAATAATTCAAATTTAAGGATTTTGAAAACACTCTCTTAGTTTTGAACTAAATCAGTCCACTTTTTGCTGACGATTTACATTTTTAATCGCATCTATATCGTCATTATACATAGACTGACATAATGTTTTAGATTTTAAAAAATCATACATCATATCGTCTGAACACCCTAGATTAAATCTTATTTCAACTAATTTTTCTAAAATAGTTGTTTTACTAAATTCTATTAAATTTTTATATAATGCGTATGGATCAGTTGGATTAGCAGGTGTTAAACGAGTTTTTAATATATTTTCTAATGTAGGATTGCCATCAACTGCCCAATATGCAATTAATTGAGCTAGAGATTCATGAGTTTTTTTATCTATACCTGCTCTGTAACCTTTTGACCAATTTTCATTGTTATATTTAGCCCAATGAGTCAGCCAATGCCCTAATTCGTGCATCAATACTATGAATCGAAAAGAATCTTTCTCGTTTTCTTTTTTCTTTTCAATTCGATCCTTAAATATTATAATTATACCCTCTTTACTATTTATCTCATCAAAAGGAATACAAAAGTCAGTGTAAACACCTAAGTAATCAATGTTCTCACTAGGGTGTTTTATTTCACCATAAAATTCTTTGTAATTATCATAATCATCATAATATACTTCAGGAAATCGATCTATTTTAAAACCATTATCTTCAAAAATTCCTTTCAGTTCAATCATTTTGTTCATCTCTTGTTCAGAGAACCGGTAAGCTTGCAAATGGTTTTTCATAATAAAATGGGTATCTATAAAAGTTAAAAAAGCTTGAAGAGTAGTTTCTAGTTTAACTTCCTCTGCGTTGACCAATGAAATTAAATGTTTTTCTTTAGATTTAACATTTTGAGAACTTTTTAATTTTGCTCGTAACAATTTTAGTAAAGTTCTATAATTAACATTTTTATAACCTAATGCCAAAGCAGATTCTTTTAGTGTTTTATTCAAACTTCCAGTAGCAGTGCATTCTAAGGCTAAAGTAATTAGTAATTCAAATAATTCAAATTCAGATTCAGACAAAGAACTTCTTTTTTCAATTTCCTCTGCGTAAAGTATTATGTTTTTATAAATTTCATTTTCATCTTTTGCTTCCTCGTAAATAATATCTATAAAACTTTCATTTTTTATTAGATTATTATCATCGTTAACTATCTTACTTCTATATTCTTCCAATAATCCTTCTTTAAATCCATTATTCATCCAATAACCAGGTTTAATAATAGTTGCTTTGTTTTTTAAAAGCAATTTTTCAAAACCAATATTAACTATTTCAATTAAGGCAGATGAATCAAGATAAATACAAGTATAGAATTTTTTATACAATGAATTAACAACATGATTAACTTCTAAATCAGTCCAATTTGGATAACAATTTTTAAATGTTACTTTTAATATTTGTCTAGGATTATCAAAAATTGGTTTGACTTTTTCTTGTTCTTTCTTAGAATTTAATTTTCCCATCTTTTTTTATGTTTTTATTATTTTTTTACTAAAATATTTATCTAATCAAACAAACAATTGCCCATTTCTCGGGGATTCCATCAAAGTGGTAAATAGTTGCTCCATATTTATCTTTTGTCTTCAGATATTGTCCATCTACAAAATAGAGCGCTTGTCCATATTTGTCTTTTTGTCTTATAGTTTGCCCATCAAAAAAGTACACAGGAGTTCCATATTTGTCTTTAGTCCGAACCGTATTTCCATCAAGAAAATAGATTGATTCGCCATATTTATCTTTAATTTTAATAGTTTGGCCATCAATATAATAAAGTGATTTACCATATTTATCTTTAGATTTCAACGTTAAGCCATCGACATACACAATTGGCTGTCCGTACTTGTCTTTCTGTTTAATACTTTGAGCCTGTGCTGTCATTTGTAAGATGAGTATTGGTAAGATTATTAAGATTTTTTTCATATTATTTATATTTATTTTTTAGTTTTATATACTATTTAAAAGATAGCAACCTTTTTAAAATTTGTTTTTTTAATCATTGAAATTTATATAGATATATTGAGGAGTTCTTTTTTTAATTTTGATAGCGGCATCACTATTATTGATTAAAGATTTGAATTCTTTTTTAATAATTAATTTTTCTTTATCTATTACAACAACCATGGTATATAAGGTTTCTTCAGTTTCTCGTTTAAGAAACTCAATCTTATATTTTCCATCTGATAACGAATAAATTGCGCTATCTTTTTCATCTTCATAATATAAATTAGTAGCTAAGAGATAGTCTTTTTTAGTAAACCTTACTAATTTGGTGCAATTGCAATTCACTTCCCTTATGATTTCGTTTGGCAATGATTTTGCTATGACCTGGGTTCCGTCATTAGGATTTGTATATTCAACAATTCTTACTCTTATACCTCCATTAGGCACGGGAGAAATACCAATTTTTGTATGTTCTGTATATTCAACGTCACTTTCTTTTGTACTTCCGCTAGTTGATGCTGGCAAATCAATATTTGTTTGTTGTGCATTTGAACTAAAAGAGCAAAACAAAATCATACCCGTAATCATAAACGATAACTTTCTCATAATAAATAATACTTAAGATTAATAAATAATTTCAGAGTTAATTATGTTTCATAGCGCTTCTATTTAATTTAATAAGTGAATAAATGGTTTATTTAGTTAACAAACTTGGGTGAACAACTGCTTCAATAGGTTTGCCAAATAAGTTAAAATTCGGAATGTCTAAAGGTTCAACAGTTAAATAGGCTTTTGATTCTTGATTTACTAAATAAAAGCTTCTTAACTCCATTAATAATTGACCTAGAACATTAATACCTTCCAATTCATTTGAATTGGTTTTACTTACCATTGTACCCCAAAACTTATCTTTATGACTTACTTCAACAATTGGTTTTGTTCCAGACTTTTTTAATAAATGACCAAAACCATTTGGATTACATGCTAATTTTACTCTCAAACACCAATACATAATCGCTACTTTTTCTTCTTCAAAATCGCTTCTTGTACATTTTAGTCTATGAGGTTTTGACTTCATTTTGGCAGCCATTGGACTTTTTTGTTTAACTATTTCTTCCTGAATTTCAGGAAAATCAGGAAATCTACAGGCTTGATATAAGGCTTCAGAAGTTAAAATTCTTCTCTTATTGACTAGTAATGGATATACAATTCCTTTCATATTGGATAAACCACCCCATTCGGTATCAACTTTTTGAAACCAACAAGAATCTTTTTTTAAATAGGTTTGGTTATTGAAATTTACATTTTGCATACTTCTCTTTTTTTTAGATATAAAAACTTTATTGAAACAACTACGCTCTACATTATAAAGAGAGATATTTGATGTTTTGTGACAAAAAAGCGGTTATTTTTTTTTACTGCTAATACATCAGGGTCATTTCGTAATCTTTCACTGATATAATTGAAGATGGAAGGTTTCTTTCTAAGTAGTTCTAAAATGAAATCTTTATCATCTTTGATGCAATCTGTAGCAAAATGAAGGAATCTTTCGGGTGCTCTAAACCGTTTTTCAGTATCATTTATAATTTCATTATAGAATGATTTATCATTCATTATCGTACTAGGAATATATCGTATGACATAATTTTCAATATTACTCCAATGAGCCGCATCGTCAAATAAGGGCTCTATTCCATTACATTCTAGAGCCATTTTTATGATTTTTTTATCCTGCTTTAATTCATCATTTAAACAAGAATAGTTATA
>JBIPPG010000285.1:0-3765 GCA_044368545.1 Chitinophagales bacterium
TTTAGACTCGTCATTAGATTTAAATGACAATTATTTAGCTTATTCTCAAAAAGCAGGTATTTATACTATTAATAAAGAATACAAAAAAGCAATTAATGAATGTGATAAATCTCTAGCTTTATATCCAAAAGAAGGAATATTTTTTCTTTTAAGAGGGATAGCTTATTATAGATTAGGTAATATTTCTAAGTGTTGTGAAGATGTACATTTAGCTTTACCATTATTAAAAGATGAAAGTAATATAAATGAAGCGAAGTCAATTATAGAAAAATATTGTAAATGAAAAATTAGTTAAAATGGATAAAATATTAAAAATTGGAAGTGGAAAACTTTTTTTAATTTTCATTGGAATGTATTCGAATTTCTATGATAGTAATAATCTAACAGTTGGGGATATTTCGCTAATTATAAGGATGGCTAGCTATTGTATATACCATTTATGGCTTTATACTATTTTATCAAAATCGTATGATAGAATTTTAGAGTATGTTGAAATTCAAAATTTCACCCCTTTTAATCAGTATAAATTGGGTTTAGGAATTTCTATTATTGCAATGTTTTTGATGTCCATAGGAAGTCAACAAGTTAGCTATAATAGCTTGAGTTTACAAATAATATATTCTGAACCAGTAGAATATGCAATTATGTATTTAATTGGTATGTTATTGTTAATTTCAATCACTGCAAAATCATTAGTAATGGTTGAAAGGAAGAGAGAGATAGAGTTTAAGGATTATATAAAATCAATGTTATTATTACTATTTCCTTTTATTGGGGTTTGGTTTATTCAACCAAAAATTCAGAAATTATATTTAAAATAATCTTCATACGTTTTTTTAAGAAAGAAGTATGTTAAAATAAAAATAAATAGTGGTAACAAATGAAAGCAACTATTATTCCAAAACTAAAGAGAGGCGGAACTATTGTTTTTTTTTCACCTTCTTTTCCTATTACGGCTTTACAGCCAAAAAGATTTGAACGTGCCAAGGCATTTTTGAAATCAAAAGGTTTTCAATTAATTGAAGGCAATTTGACTGAAAAAAACGATTTTTATAGGTCGGGAACGATACAAGAACGTGCTGAAGAATTCAACGAATTATTGAGAAATCCTGAAATAGATTGCATTATTTCTACGATTGGGGGTTATAATTCCAATTCATTATTGCCCTATATTGATTATGAAGCATTTAGCAAGCATCCAAAAGTAATTATCGGCTATTCGGATATGACAGCAATTTTAATGGCTATGTATGCAAAAACAGGCATTGCTACTTATTATGGGCCTGCATTGGTGGCTTCTTTTGGCGAAATGGGTTATTTTTTAGAAAAGACCTTTCATTATTTTGAGAAAATCGTAATAGAGGATTATAATCATTATAAAATTGAAAATCCCGATTTTTGGACAGATGAATTTATTCCTTGGGAATCACAAACAAAAGAAAAAACAAAATTTGAAAACCAATTGGTTACATTGAATAAAGGAATTGTAACGGGAAGGCTCATCGTTGGGAATTTAAATACAATGAGTGGAATTTGGGGTTCGGAATATATGCCCGAAATTCAAAATGGAGATATTTTGGTAATAGAAGATAGTTTGAAAAATGCATCACAGATTGAGCGTTCTTTTTCTCATTTGAAAATCTGTGGTG
Source organism: Chitinophagales bacterium (assembly GCA_044368545.1). GTDB lineage: Bacteria > Bacteroidota > Bacteroidia > Chitinophagales > JADJOU01 > CHPMRC01. The sequence continues at coordinate 1,650 of JBIPPG010000285.1, forward strand.
TTTTTGAAAAAATTGGAGGCTTGGTTTTGGGAAAGCATGAACAATTTAAGGATGAAGGAACCAATAGAAAACCTTATGAAATCTTAATGGAAGTAATTGGCGAACCTACTTTCCCTATTTTAGCGGAGTATGATTGTAGTCATACACATCCTATGATTACCTTACCTATTGGAGTTATAGCTGAGTTAAATGCAGAGGATCAATCTATTGCATTCAAGTAAGCATTAAAAGTCATTAGCTAAAATTTAATTTATATTTTTGCTTTTCATTTATAGAAAAATATGGATTTTAGTGCTACGAGTATAGAAAATTTATCGGTTCATCATGTTGGCAATATGGCGATGGAAGAACCGTTGATATTATCAGATAAAGAAATTGACCTCCATCCAAAAATTGGACAAATTCTTAAAGATAGTTTTTTGAATCGTTTTATGTTTCTTGGAAATTCCTATCATTTTTCGCATTCCAATTCACTACAATTTCATGAAATCTACAATTATGTTAGCGATATTTTAGGTAGTAAAGAATCCTTTCATAATACAACAATCCATATAGCAAAGCATTTGTATGAAAATTCGGTGCATCCAAAGACTAAGTCAGGAGAATTGTATATATGTAAGTTCAAAAATTGTGAATTTGAAGGTTCGTATACCGATGCTATCGGAATTTTTAAGACGGAAAGCAAAACAACGTTTTTTGATGTAAAAACACAAACGCAAGCTTTTGAATTATCATGTCAAGAAGGTATAGATATGTCTAAATTTGAAAAAGGATGCTTGATATTGAACAAAGAAAAAGAAGCGGGATACCAAGTATATATTGTAGATAATCAAAACAATAGAGGAGAGGAAGCCCTTTATTGGCGTGAACATTTTTTGGGATTAGCGATGCGAAATACCAATTTTTCGCAAACGAATTTGCTGCTCAATATGACCAAAGAATATATTACAAAACAAATTCCAACCGATTTTGTAGTAGATAAAACGGAGCAAATCGATTTATTGAATCGTTCCGTGGATTTTTTTAAAAATAACGATACTTTTGATAAGGCTACATTTGAGGATGAAGTTTTTCAAGACAAGACATTGATTCAATCTTTCCATAATTTCAATGAAGCCTATCTCGCCAAAAATGAAATTGCCTTTCCTGAATCCTTTGATATTTCTCCAGAAGCTGTAAAAAAACAGGCCAAAGCTTTTAAGAGTGTTTTAAAATTAGATAAGAACTTCCATATTTATATTCATGGAAATAAAGACTTAATTGAAAAGGGCGTAGATGAAAATGGGAAAAAGTTTTATAAAATATATTACGACAAGGAAGATTAATCGTTTAATTTTTCAATTACAGAATCAATTACTGCTGGCGTTCGTAGGATTCGAAAATGCCCAGTTCCTTCTAGCTCTATTAGTTCAGCATTTTTCCATTGTTTGGCTACCGCTCTCGATTGTGAAATGGGAATGATTTTATCCGCTTTGTCATGAAAAATCCAAGCTTTATTCACGTGGACATTTTTTACAAATTCACTTACATTTAGCAAGTAAACATTCATATTTGTTTCTTTTTCAAGTCGTTTTATTAGTTTATTTTTAACATGTTCTGTAATACCTACTTGTTTTGACACATAGTCGATTCGTTCAATAAACTTATCGGGCGTGGTTATGAGAATATATTTTTCTATTTTTAAATTTTGATTTGCAAATAGGGCATACGTGGTAGCTACACCTCCAAAAGAGTGGCTTATAATGGATGAAACCTGAAATTTTTCAATAAAAATACCTACTAATTCTGTAAATTCCATCAAACTGGTTTTTCCTTTGCTACTAAAACCGTGCGAAGGCCCATCAAATGCAAAAATGCTATAATTTTCGGATTGCAATCGTTCGATAATATCGGCAAAATTGCCTGCTTGTCCTTCCCAACCGTGGACGAGCAAGATTTTTTTATCTCCTCCCAGCCATTTATAGCATTGAATATCAAATCCTTTAAAATGAAATACTTCTTTATCTGCGGTATTGAGTACGTCTATTTCATGTGCTCGAAGTTTGCTTATTTGGGGTGTAGTCAACATTTTGTAGGCATAATTCACTACAAAATTTGGAACTAATATAGAAAGTAA
>JBIPPG010000286.1:0-3755 GCA_044368545.1 Chitinophagales bacterium
AAGTTTGATTGATAAATTAGATGAATTTTTAGGGTTTCCTAAAAATGATCCGCATGGCGATCCCATTCCCGACAAAATGGGCAAAATTCAAAAAAACTCTTTTGTACCTCTATCGGAAATTCAACCTAATAAGATTGTGAAAATATTGGGCGTATTAGATTCTTCTGATGCTTTTTTGGTGCACTTGAATAAACTGAAACTTCAATTGGGGACAGTCATTACCGTAATGGAAATTGATAATTATGACAATACCTTTATTGTAGAAATAGAAGGGAATTCCTTAAGTATTTCCAGCAAAGTGGCACAAAATTTATTGGTAGAAGTGGGGTAGAAGCTTATTTGCAAGCTGTTTCAAGATTGTCAAGATTTGCAGTCAAATCTTTTTTCATCATAAAATTGAACAAAGTATATTTATAACCATCCAAAAATAAAGCAGCTATTTTATTTTCCGATTTTGTAATATCCATAGACCAAGTCAATTTGTTGCTTTCGGCTACTATATGAGATTTTCCAATATTACCTTCTACATCGATTTCTAAATCGATAATATTTTCGGTTGAGCCCGTAATTACAAGATTTCCTTTTCCAACTTTGGTATTTCCTTCCCAAGAATAGCTTGCACCTTTTCCCGAAGTTATTGCTCCATATACTATTTTCATATTTGGATCCATTTTGTGCCATGCGCTCCAATTTCCCCATTTATTCAAATCATTTATTTGGTCAATTACACATTGAGTATTAAAATTGCCTTCTTTTGTAAATTCAATTTTATCTTTGTGTGGCAAAATAGCACCTGTGAAAAGTATAGCTAAAACAAAGATTAAAAGTAAAGATCCTATCGTTTTTAAGATTGTCATTATGATTAAAATTAGACTGCAAATATAATTTATCTAATTTAAATGATTCCCAAAACAATAAAAAAATACTTATTATTTTAAAAAAAAAATGTATTTTTGCCTCAAAATAGATTAATATGAAAAAACTGTTAATAATCCTATCCATTTTTGTATTTGGAATTAATATGGATGTTCAAGCTCAAAAAGGTAAAAAACCTACAAATGAGCCTATCGTAGACGAGAAAAAAATGGCTAAAGCGAATAAGCTGATTGAGCAAGCAATGGCTGAAACAAACACTCAAAAAAAGAACGATAAAATTCGTGAAGCGAATGATTTGTTCAAAGATATGAAAATGATAAAAGAAGGCGCTATCATTATTGGTGACGCTTATTACAGTGCAGGCGATTTGCAAACGGCATCAAGATGGTATGCCAAAGGTGGCAAAGAAAACAAAAAAGATTTAAGCAAAAAAGTAGGAGAAGCTTATTTGGAAGATGCTCTTAAAGCTGAAGATTCAAAATCGGAGCAAAAGAATATGACCAAAGCGTTTCAATCACTTTCTAAGTCAGTAGGTCCTCAAGAAGCTAATCGCTTGATAGGAAATGAATATTTTGATATGGGTAAAGAGCATTATCCAAAAGCACTTGAATATTATCAAAAAGCAGGATATAATGAAGGTATTGTTATGATTGCTGATTTATATTCTACCAAACCAGAAACCAGAGCACTTGCTGCTCAGACTTATGTTTTGACAAAAGAGAAAAAAGGGTTTAAAAAAGCAGGTGATTTGTATTTTAATCAAGGTGATTATTTGAAAGCAATGGAATTCTATGCTCAAGGTGGTGTAATGGAAGGCTACGCAAAATATGCTGCTGAATTGAAAAAAGCAGGCAAAATTGAACAAATGAATATTGTATACAACGTAATAGCCGATACATTGATAGCAAAAGGAACTCCAGACGATGTATATTCGTATGCATTGGCTGCTGAAAAAGAAAACAACTACGTATTGGCTTCAGATTTGTACAAAAAATTGAATGATAAAGATTTGCATTTGAAATATAAAGCATATCAAATGATGATGTCTTTGAATTATTTAGAAGCGAAAAAAGTATGGACCGAAATGAGTAAAACGGAGTTGACAGATGCCGTAGATATGAATATCAAGGAGCTTACTAACTTGCAACAAAATAGAATGATGCTTGAAGAATTCAAAAGAAATGCGCCTAAATTATCTGTAAAAGAAGATCCAAATTCAGGTAAAGTTGAGTATGATCAAAGAGATTTGAAATTGAGAGAGCAATATTATAGCAATCCTGTAATTGTAAAAGGTATTAGCGAAACGGTTTATAAAGTAAGTGCTGATTATACCAAAATGAAAGGAAATGGCGAGTTGAAAGACTTAGTAAAAGCAGCATTTTTGAACTATGCGCCTATCAAAAATATATTGGATAGTTTTACATTAGCGAAGAAAGTAACTCAAACTAATGTTACGCCTTCTCTAGTGACTTTCTAATACTTAAAAAAGAAAATATTTAATCTTATTTGAGACCTGCTTTTTGGCAGGTCTTTTTTTTGATATTTTTTTTAAACCCAAATTACGCATTAGATTATTACAAAGTAGTAAAATAATACCGTTCATACAATCAATATAGTCCAATCTTCGTTGTTCTTGATTGTTCTATTTGCTTGTTATTATACTAATTATATATTAAAAAAATGCAAATCTCTATCGCGTATAATACCGTGATAGAAGTAGTTTAGGTCAATTTCATTGACCTATTACTAATTCTTATACGGTATGACGGCATATACCAAACTAAACTTACAAAATAGTTTGGACTATTTTATAAGTAAGTTTGAAATAAGGCGTTAGTTGGGTTTAATCCCGTAAATGAATTGTTTCAATCAATAATAATTTGATTGAATTACAAGACATTATACGATTAATCATTTTTAATGATTAATTTGGGTTAAAATTGATTCCAAAGGTTATTCAAATAGCTTTGTGATACTGTTTTGGATGCTATCAATTCAATATTACCACTCATTTGTTTGGCTCCTGCATAGATTATTTCTCCAATATTTGCTTTGACCAACGTACTTTCGCCACTTACAAAACTATAGTCCAAAGTAGCATCTCCTTTGCTCAATATACCATCAACAGGTATGATTTCTTGATTATGAATGAGCAAAATATCATCAGGTCGAATTTCTTCCACAGGGGTTGGTGTTATTTTATCATCCGTTATCTTATCTATTGCAATTGGAAAAAAAGATTTAAAATCTCTATCAAAAGCGATATTATATTCCGTTTTTTCTTGAAGCCAACGACCTATTAGAAGAAAAAAAATAATTCCCGACATACTGTCCAGATAACCACTTCCCGTCCCACTTAATATTTCATAAATACTACGTATAAACGTAATAGCTACGGCCAACGCTACTGGAAAATCGATATTTATAATTTTATTTTTCAATCCTTTATAAGCCGAAATAAAAAATTCATTCCCAGAATATAACAAAACGGGTAATGAAAGCGCTATCGAAATCCCTTGAAACCATTTTGCAATTGAAAAATTCACTTCATTGGATATAGCTAAATAATCGGGGAAGCTGAGCATCATAATATTGCTAAAACAAAATCCTGCAATTCCCATTTTATACAATCTAGTTTTTGCTACATTAGATTTAGCCTCATTCTCACTTTTTCGCAAATCTATCAAAGGTTCATAACCTAGTGAAGCCAATTTTTTTACAATGTTTTTAAGACTGGTTTCCTCATTTTTAAATGTAATAAACAACTCTTTTTTATTAAAATTTACGTTGTTATTTACAATTCCCGCATCAAAATTATACAACTTTTCCAAAATCCATATACAGCTGCTACAGTGCATTTGTGGTATATAAAAAAGGAT
>JBIPPG010000035.1:0-12755 GCA_044368545.1 Chitinophagales bacterium
TTGAGTGCGAATGGATGTTCAAGGCCAGACACAGTAAGCGTAACAGTCAATCCAAGACCAAAGTTAAATTCTACAAAAACAATAACGGCTGCTTGTTCGGGATTAGTAAACTATACACCTACATCAGCTACCACAGGTTCAAGTTTTGCTTGGAATAGAAATGCGGTAACAGGAATTATACCTGCTACTAATAGTGGAATTGGAAATATTTCAGAAACGATTTCAGATACAACACCAAATGTTATCGTTACTCGATATTTTTTCACTATTACAGCGAATGGATGTTCGGAATTAGATACATTATCTGTATCGGTGAATCCTTCTCCTATTTTGAGTTCCAATAAAAATCCAAATGCAGTATGTAGTGGGTCTTTATTTTCATATACACCTACAAGTGCTACTCCATCAACGACATTTTCTTGGTCAAGAGCCACGGTTTCGGGAATTAGCAATGCTGCCAATACTGGAACAAGTGGAATATCAGAAACATTAATCAATACGACTATAAATCCAATCGTAGTAACTTATGTATATACCTTAACGGCAAATTCTTGTAGCAAAACGGATACGGTACGAGTAAGAATTAATCCGCTTCCTACTTCTAATATCTCCGCGCCAAGAAATTATATTTGTGTAGGAGATTCGGTATTACTCACTGCGGATACATTTCCAAAGTATACGTATCAATGGAGATTGAATAGTTCAAATATTGTTGGTGCTACCTCAAGATTTTTTCAGGTAAAAGCTATTGGTAATTACGATGTAATAGTTACAGACTCCAATGGTTGTGTAAGAACATCTTCTGTTTTCAATATAACATCAAAACCAAACCCATCTACAAAAATAGATACTTTAGGGCCAGTTTCGGTTTGTATTGGTGGTTCTATAGCTTTGAGAGCTGATACATTGGCAAAAGCTCGTTTTCAATGGTTCAAAAATGGAACAGCTTTAAGTGCCGATACAAATAGATTTATAAGTGCATTAAGTGCAGGAAATTATACCTATCGAGTTATTGATTCCAACGGTTGTTCTTCTATTTCTTCACCAACAACGGTCTTTTTCAACAATGTACCCACAGCAGCTGCAAGTGCTTTGGGGTCAACAAACTTTTGTTTTGGTGGCAGTGCAACCTTAACAGCTAATAATGCTCCAGGATCAACGTATCAATGGAGAAAAAACAGTTTGAATATTTTAGGAGAAAATTTACAAACCTATGAAGCAATTACGTCTGGATCATATTCAGTTAGAGTTTGTAATGGAGGATGTTGTGTGGTTTCAAATACGATTCTAGTCAATGCGGATACGCCACCTACGGCTACTATTTCGCCTACTACGCTTCAAAATTTATGTGCGGGATCTACAGCCACGCTTACTGCATCTTCGGGAGTAGGCTATACATACCAATGGCTAGTAAATGGAATTCCAATTGCTGGTGCTACGAATTCAACCTATGTTGTTTCTGATTCTGGGAACTATACTTGTAACATAACAAAAGGTGCTTGTACGGTTGCACCTCCAACTGTTCGTGTAGAAATTAGACCAATTCCTCCTGTGCCATTTAACATAGGAAATAAAACGTATTGTCAAGGGGAAGTTTCAAGTCCTGTGACTGCTTCGGCTAATTTAGGCAATATATTGAAATGGTATATAACGGCTACAGGTGGAGTAGGCTCTACAACAGCGCCAACTCCGAGTACTTTGATAGCTGATACAATTAAATATTATGTAACTCAAGTTTCGGCATTTAATTGTGAAAGTCCAAGAGTATTATTAACGGTAATTGTAAATCCAACGCCTTTAAAACCAATAGTAGCAAATATTTCGTATTGTCAAGGCGCAATAGCTATGCCATTAACAGCAACATTGACAACAGGCGATACGCTACTATGGTATAATGTAGCATCAGGTGGTGTGGGTTCTACTATTGCTCCTACTCCAAGTACGGTTTCTGTAGGAACTCAACTTTTTTATGTAAGTCAAAAAACAAAATTGGGATGTGAGGGGCCACGAGATACAATAAGAGTAACTATAAAGCCAACACCAAGTTTCCCAATTGTCAACGATATAGTTTATTGTCAGAATTATCCTGCTGTACCACTTTCGGCTACTTTAACAACGGGAGATACACTTCTTTGGTACTCAAATGGAACAGGTGGCGTTGGCTCAAAAATTGCACCAACTCCTTCTACGACAACTGTTGGAACGTTCTTTTTTTATGTCAGTCAAAAAACCAGTTTGAGTTGTGAAGGACCACGAGACACTATCAAAGTAACTGTAAATCCAACTCCTTTAACTCCAAATGCAGGTAATGTAACGTATTGTCAAGGAGATTCATCTGTGCTGTTAACAGCTACATTGACCTCCGATACCTTGCTATGGTATACCACGGCTACAGGTGGAACTCCGTCTTATACGGCCATTAAGCCAAGTACTGCCGTTGCGGGAGTATTTAAATTTTATGTAAGTCAAAAAAATACATTCGGTTGTGAAAGTCCTCGAAAGGAAATAACGGTAACGATTAACCCTACTCCAAAAGCACCAAAAGTGGCGAATATTGATTATTGTCAAGGTCAAGTCGTAGGGAAATTAACGGCTACAGCCGATCCAGGAAATATACTATTGTGGTATACTTCTTCTACGGGAGGAGTTGGCGATACGGTTGCACCTACGCCAAGTACTGTTGATACTGGTGTAACTACGTTTTATGTCAGTCAAAAAACAGCGTTGGGTTGTGAAAGTCCACGAGATTCGATCAAAGTTCAAATTAATTTTAAAGGGAAAATTGCACCTACAACGCGAGATACGACGTATTGTCAATGGCAAAAAGTAGATACACTTACTGCGGTTGCGTTTTTTGGAAATACCTTACTTTGGTATTCGGATTCTACTACTATGACGCCTTTTGCATCGTCGCCTAAACCTAATACAGCGGTTGTGGGAGTTGTAGATTATTATGTAAGTCAAATTACCTCAAAAGGTTGTGAAAGTCCTAGAGCGCTATTAAAAGTAACGGTAAATCCAACGCCTTTGGCTCCAACGACTCAAAGTATTAGTTACTGTCAAGGAATCGTTTCGGATACCTTAATAGCCAATGTAACGCCTGGAAATGTATTGATATGGTATGCCGACTCTGTAGGAGGCTTAGGAAGTACTTCCAGCCCGGCGCCAAGTACTATGGATACAGGCATTTTAATATTCTATGTGTCCCAAATCAATAAATTGGGATGTGAAAGTCCACGTTCGCCTCTCAATGTAAGAATTTTTGCTCCTTACAAAGACACGATTCAGATAACGAATTGTGTAAAAATTACGTATAAAAACAAATCGTATTTTAGTCCATCTATTGTCCCTGATACGATTAAAAGCTTCAGAGGATGCGACTCTATTTATAGAACAGCCATCTTGAATGTATTGCTCTCGGATACGGTTCGTCTATCGATTTGTGCTTATGGTCAAACGTATCAGTACAACGGAACATTTATGGGTTCTTCAGGAATTTATCAATTTAAATCCAGAAAAATCAATGGATGTGATAGTGTAGTCATTATCGATTTGAAATTACAAGAAGTAGAAATAATAGATATTGATACCAATGTATGCGATCGATTTGATTATAATGGTAATACATACAATCAATCTATACGATTGCCAAAAGATACGATTAGAAGTATTTATGGCTGTGATAGCGTGCACCGATTCTATAATTTTAATGTATCCAAACCAATTTCTGTAGCGGGAGAAATTATTGAAAAATGCGATTCTATTTTGTTTAGAAACAAATGGTATTTTGCTTCTACCAATATTGAGGATACAATCAAAAAGCAAGCATTTCCTTTCTGCGATAGTATTTATATTCTCAATCAGCTTAATGTAATATATCGTGCGCCAATACAAATTTATGCCAATCCTGATACCGTAATCATAGAAGGCGATACCGTAGAATTGTATGCTACAACTGCCAAAACCTATAAATGGTCTACGGGAAATACAGGAGATATGATAAAAGTATATCCAAGAGTCTCTACTACATATACCATTACGGTAAGCGACGATAATAATTGTTTTAACTCAGATGAAATCTTTATTCGAGTGAAAAAAGACGACAGTGAAGTATCGCTTCCAAATGCATTTTCTCCAAACGGTGATTTTGTCAACGATGTGTTCAAACCCGACTTTTATGGAAGAGCCACTTTAGTCCAAATGATGATATTCAATCGATGGGGCGAAAAAGTATACGAAGGCACTGGCAATTATAGCGCGTGGGACGGAACCTACTTTGGAGAAATGCAACCTAGCGGTGTATATAGCTACTATATTGTCTACACGACTACCGTAAGCCGTTTTGAGAAGAAAGGAACGGTGACATTGATACGATAGGCAGAGATTTTAATACAAGCTAACTTGAATTATGCAGATTAGATAGTTTTATACTAATAAATAAGCAGGGTATACTAGCGAGGGAGTAGGAATTTATCTATTTCTTCAAATTTCCTTGAATCAAAAACCAATCTACCCAAGCATCCATTTGTTTAACAGAGTTAGGTCTTAATAGAATCGTTCTTTTTTTGTCTAGTAAAAACATTGTTGGAGTTCCGAATACATAATAACCATTTGCAATAGGACTCTGCCATTTTTTTATATCACTGTATGATATAAAAGGAAATGGTTTAACAAATTCAGTAAATTGATTTTTGTTATCTTCTAAAGCAATAAAAACTACTTCTACTTTTTGCTCTTTCCATTTTGGATACAATTTAGCAATTTCAGGAAGCTCTTGAGCACATTTTGGGCACCAGCTGGCTCCGAAAACCACAACAATATAATCACTCTGGATGTCCGATAAATTTTTAGGATGATTTTTTCTTTGACTTAAAATATACTCTTTTTCAAAACGAATTTGAGGCGCTGTATTACCTTTTTTCATTGCCCTGTACGTTTCTAATTGTCGAGCAATATTATTATCTACGGTACAACTTTTTTCATTCAGAACTTTCAACGCTAGATATTCTGAAGCTTGAAATAAACTATGTTTTTCAAGTAGGTCAAATAAATATTCTGTTACTTCATTGTATTTCTTCTCATCTTTTATCAAACTATTTAATACTGCATCTATTGATATACTCATTTCTTTAAAAACACTATCTAAGGGTTTACCAGAATTTTCTAAAAGCCAAAAATGATTGTCAATAGCATCTTTAAATAGTCCGCTTCTGTATAGTCTCTCATCGCTATAATCAATTGACCTTAGAGATTTTACAGTAAATGGAATTTCATCTTGGCGATATTGCGTCACAATGGAAACATCACTAATTAATTTTCGAGTAGGTAAATACCATGAGACATAACTATTTTTTGGCAATAGATTTAAAAAAGCTTGATCTTCATTTTTGATTCTTGACTTTTCATTTTGAATAGCTTGTAGGGGTGCATTTTGATTTTGAAATAAGGAATCGTTTTTATAAAATTTCTCAAGATAATCCCAGGCGGTAATAGCTTGTTCTCGTTTTGGATGATCTATAGCATATTGCCCAAAACTTTTATTTTCTATGCTTTTTAAAACTTTTATAGACTCTTTTTGATACAATGATGCTCCTACAATCTCAATATCTTCATTTTGAAGTATGATAAAAAATGGCTTATTATCATTCGAAATCAAATAGGCTACTCCATAATGCTCTTTTGAAAAAGGTATTGTAAAATTTCCTTTTTCATCGGTTTGTGCTCTTCCTATCAAATAGGATTTGAAACCACTAAAAACCTCTAGCCGAATCTCACTATTTTGAAGATTAGATAAACGACCATTAATAATTTGAGAAAATCCCGTTTTGTAAAAAACAATAAGTACTCCTAATAAAAATAATCTTTTTATAAAAGAAAATTCCATCTAAGATTTCTTAGTTTTTAATACAACGAACAGAATATCCTTCTGCTCTACCAACATCAATTATTATTTTGCCACTTCCATCATATATAAGACCTCTAGAAATTTGGGAATTAGCAGTTTGTGTCCAATAGTACCCATTGCAAGAATAAAATACAATAGTGCCATCAGAACTGCTTCTTAATCCTGCTGTTGGAAATTTTAAAGGACTATTAAAAGCTCCTTGACATGGGGGCCAAGTCCATGTATTTATTTCTGCTAACATTTCTGCTTCACTTGGTAATCTATATCCACCTGGACAAGGATTATTAATTCCATTTACACCTTGCCATAAATTATTGTTTTGTGGACTTAGCCAATCATTAGGTGTATTGGTTGATAAAATAAAACTTCCATGTCCTGGTTGGATAGCACTACTTAAAGTAGTTATAATAGGAGAGGTACGGCATTGATGTCCGTCATTTGATCTTCCCCATTGGTATAAATCACCATAAGCTAAACTATCGTTACTTGAGGTGGCAGCTCTTGATGCACCCAAATTTCGATCCATCCAAGTTTTCCCTGTTGCAGGGTTTGTAACATCTACTACGACTGAAGCTCCAGAAGCACAAAAGACCGAACCCGACGGATATAAAAGATGTGGATTATTACCGCAACCGTCATACCAATGAGTTCCGTTCCACCATTGAAGGCAATTTACGGTTGTGTTATATATTGTAAGTCCTGCTAATGGTGAAGAAATCGCATTACGCTGCGCAGTTGTCATTCTTGGGGGTAAAAATCCTTGGGTTGTACTCGCAATTTCTAACTTAGCAGATGCACTTGGATTTGTAGTTCCTATTCCGATACTAGCTCCATTATTGTGAATATTACTATTATTAACCACCCATTGGGTACCATTCCAAAAAGCTGTATTTCCTGCGGTTGTTCCATTTGGCAATATACCTGCTGGACCTTGCACGCCCGTATCTCCTTTTGCTCCTTTAACATAACCTGCGTTGATTGTTGTATTATTACTTAATGTTATCCTTAAGCTATCGTTTTGTATTTGTGTGTTTGTAATACTGATACCATTGTTTCCAGCTAGACCCGTATCTCCTTTTGGACCTTGAGGGCCAACTGTGCTAGATATTGGCTTTGCTTTCCATGTATTTGTAGCACTTTCGTAACTAAGCACATCATCATTATTAGCAGTTCCTAATGACAATCCTTTTACATTTTCAGCATATTTAGACACAAATGCATAAAATGTACTTGCCAATTCTAACTGACCTAAACTCACAAATGGGGTAGTTGGAGTTGTTTGATACTCTACATCCATCCAAAAGCCGCCTTCTTCCCATGGAATATTTTCAAAAGCTGTAGCTGGAGCCCCATTACAAGCGGCACCTAATACTTGTCTATTTAGCTGTATTGAGATAAATCCGTTTGCATTGGTTGTTTGTTGATGCAAAGCACAGTATACAATGGGTCCAGTTTGTCCTAATTTTCTGAATGTTAAGCGCAAACTGACTGAAGTGTTGGCAAGAGGTGTATTATTAGCATTTCGTACTATTGCCGAAAAACTAACTAATTGTGGAACTTTTGTTTGAGCATGGATATAAGACAAACAAAATAAAAATGATATAACTATATATATAATTTTCATATTTTTATTTTTTTATTATTTTTCTTGAAGTAATGGATTTGTTGTTTATAGCTAATGATATAAAATAAACTCCTGATTGAAAGGCGTTTAAGTTAATGGGTGTTTTATCAATGTAATTTTTTATAAATAGTATTACTCTACCATTATTATCTGAAATAGTTACTGTATTTTCTTGATTTGAATTTATTGAGAAATCTTCAATTATGATAAAATTATCCGTAGGATTTGGATAGATATTTACTTCTAAACTATTTGAACCCACACTAGCAATCCCACTAGTTGTTTTAAAATCATTTTTTCCATACTCCGAAGCAATTGTTAATGAACCAGAAGCATTTGAAATGTATCCACTTAAACTACTTCCTACAACGGGCTGAAAATTATCATTGCTAGATGCAACCGCAGAAAAAGAAATACTTTCTATACTTTGAGACTTGATGTATAAACCGATACATAGAAAGGAAAACAATAGTAATAATTTATTTGTACTTTTTTTCATTTTTATATTTTTTTCTTTCTCCTACTCTTTTTAGGCTTTTCGGATGTCACCCTTTAATCAATATTATAATTATTGTATTGACCTGCACACAAAAATAAACAATTTTTAACAAAAAATATTGTTTTTTTGTCAAAGTATAAAGCGTAAAAAATAATTTTATTTCTCTATCTATTTACTTAAAATAGCTAAAATTATGATCTTTTTTGATTTTTTTCAAAGATTCAAAAATGAGCTGGATTACATTTGCTACATCTTCTTTGTGTACCATTTCTACTGTTGTGTGCATATATCTCAATGGAAGTGAAATTAACGAACTCGCCACGCCGCCATTGCTGTAAGCAAAAGCATCGGTGTCGGTTCCAGTCAATCGGCTACAAGCGGCTCTTTGGAAAGGGATTTTGTTTGCTTCGGCCGTGTCTATGATTAAATCTCTCAAATTGTTTTGAACAGCAGGCGCATAAGCAATTACGGGGCCTAAACCACATTTTTGTTCACCTTCTTTCTTTTTGTCAATCATCGGAGTGGTGGTGTCGTGCGTTACATCCGTTACTATGGCTACATTGGGTTTGATGGTTTGGCTAATCATTTCGGCGCCTCTAAGTCCTACTTCTTCCTGAACGGAATTGGTAATATAAAGTCCAAAATCCAATTTAATTTTTTGTTCTTTGAGCATACGAGCTACTTCGGCTATCATAAATCCTCCAATTCGATTATCAATAGCTCGGCATACAAAATACGTGTCGTTTAGCTCCATAAATTCATCGGGGTAGGTGATAACGCAGCCTACGTGAATACCCAAATCCTCCACTTCTTTTTTGGTATCTGCGCCACAGTCTATCCATATCGTTTCTACTTTGGGCGATTCTTCTTTGCCACCACTTCTCGTATGAATTGCAGGCCAACCAAATACGCCTTTTACAATACCTTTTTTTGTATGAATATTGACTCTTTTGGATGGAGCAATCATGTGATCCGATCCTCCATTGCGCACTACGTATATCAATCCATCGTCTCCAATATAATTTACATACCAAGATATTTCATCCGAATGCGCCTCAATAACCACTTTGTATTCTGCCTTTGGATTAATTACGCCATAGCAAGTGCCGTAGATATCCGTGCGGATTTCATCTACATAGGGTTTTATATAATCCATCCATATTTTTTGTCCTGCACTTTCATATCCTGTAGGCGATGCCGTATTCAAATAATTTTCTAAAAATTGAATAGACTTTTTGTCAAACTTATTTTTCTTGCTCATAATGTTTTTTTTAAAAATTGTATTTAGCTATTGATTAATTTTTCTAAATCGAATTTTGTCATTTGCATAAAAGCATACATCGCTTTTGGTGCTTTTTCGGGATCGTTCATCAGTTGGCCTAGAATCTTAGGGACTACTTGCCACGATACGCCATATTTATCGGTTAACCAGCCACATTTGCCCGGTTTGCCTCCTTCGCTAAGTTTTTCCCAATAATGATCAATTTCTTCTTGCGTATCGCAAGTAATGACATACGAATTGGCTGGAGAAAATGCATATTCAGGACCACCGTTTAGTGCCATAAATTTGGTATCGTTTAGTTCAAAAACTACTACCATAGGATTTTCGGACAAGACTTTGGAGTTTTTGAAAACGGAGCAATAAAAAGCAGCGGCTTCTTTTGCTTTGCCGTCAAACCACAAACAAGGAAAAATAGGGTGTGTCATATTTTTTATTTTAAAAACTTATTATTGGCCACTATACTGCCACGTTTTGCCTTGATAATTCATCGTTACTATAGCTTTTTCACTTGCTTCTACACGTCCTATTATTTGAGCTTTTAGCCCAAAACTAGCTACAATTTCTATAATTTCTTTGGCAAATGAGGCATCTTCAAGATAAATTTCCATTCGTGTTCCCATATTGAAGACTTTAAACATTTCTTCATACGAGGTTTGACTTTCATTATGAATGCATTGGAACAAAGGGGGTACTTCTAGTATTTGATCTTTAATGATATTTACTTTTTCTGCAAAATGAAGCACCTTGCTAGAAGCGCCACCTGTACAATGCACCACCGAACGAATGTGATTTCGTCCTTGGTCAAATATTTTCTTCAAAATAGGCGCATAGCTCATTGTTGGCGATAGCAACATTTTTCCAAGCGGTTGATTTTCAAATAAAACATCGGTAATTTTGTTGTTGCCACAGTATTGCACCGAGCTATCTACAAGCGATTCTATGGTTTCGGGATATTTTTCGGCATAAATTTTTGAAAGCATATCGTGGCGAGCCGAAGTAAGTCCATTGCTTCCCATTCCGCTATTATAGCCATTTTCATAAATACAATTTCCGTAACTGGCTATCCCTACAATAATTTGTCCAGTTTTAATACTACCCGTTTGGATGATTTGGTTTTTGTGCATACGTGCGCTCATACTGGCGTCTACACTTACGGTACGCACTACATCACCCACATCGGCTGTTTCCCCGCCAGTATATACGATATTGAGTCCATATTCGTTGAGTTTATCTATATATTCTCTCGTACCATCAATGATTTCTTTGATAACGGTAGCGTCTATGCGGTTTTTATTTCTATTGATAATAGATGTAAATAAAAAATCTTTTGAAGCACCTACACACAACATATCGTCTAGGTTCATCACCAAGGCATCTTGACCAATGCCTCTAAAAACAGATGCGTCTCCCGTCTCTTTCCAATACAAATAGGCGAGAATGGATTTGGTACCGCTGCCATCGCTGCTCATAAGATTTACATAATCGGGGTCTCCGCCCATTACATCGGGAAAAACTTTGCAGAAAAGATTGGAATACAACCCTTTGTTTAAGTTTTGAATGGCAAAATGGACATCTTCTTTCTGTGCCGAAACGCCTCGTTTCAAATATTTATCTTCCAAAATAGAATAATTTTTTGCAAATTTAATCTAAATAAAATTATTTGAACGATTGAAAAGGAATTGTTTAGGAAATTATTTCACCAAATTTTTTTGAACAACCGAAGAAAGAGACGGCTCTATTTTGACCATATATTCCCCAACTTTTTTGCGAGTATCGGCTGGTTCGGATTTAAACATATTGATTACTTCGTCTTGTTTGGCCAGCATAAACATACTAGGAAGGTAGGTGTTGTTTGATTGTTGGTATTGGGCCATTTCGTCGAGTGCTTTTACAATGTTGGATTTAGCGGTTTTGGCGCTATCGGCCATCAGGTCTAGTCCGTTCAAATGATAGTCGTAGAATGCTTTTCGGAACTTGTCGCCTCTAGAATTAAGCATCGTCAGTACCATCCCAATTTTTGTTTTGGCGCCCGAGATACTTTGAGCTTCTTGTTGTCGCCATCCATTAAGCGATTCGCCGCCTGCATTGGCACCGAAAGGTACAATATTACAAACGTTTTCGGCTTTTTCCAAAATAGGTTGCCCCGTTTTATAAGAAAAAGATTCATTGTCCAAGGCAATGATAAAATAAGAAAAGAAAGCCAAAGTAGACGCCAAACTATTGTTGTAGATATTGTCCGAAAACTCAATAGGGTCATTTTCAATATATACAAAAGGTACACTGGCTTCTTTATGTCTAAAGACTTGAGAGGAATAATTTGAATTGAAGATAGGACGCTCCGATTGAATGGTTATATCGGCTTTATAAACGTCTTGTCTAGGAATTTCCGTAATATTAATGATCAAATTACAGTTGATTTTCTGATTTAAATTATAATTTTCGCTCGTCCATTTACGAAGATTCATAAAATCTTGTATGGTTTTCTCCAAGGTTTTAAATAGCTTGGGACTAATAGCGGTAGAGTTGGTATTGGTAGTAGCATTCACCGTTACTCTACAATTAAGTTCTTGCGAAAAGGCCGCAAAAGAGAATAATGAGAAAATTATGAAAAAAAATCGAGTTTTCATTTGGATATAATTAATGTTTCAATATGATTGAGAATATCTTCAGCCACGTCTTTTTTGTCTTTTAACTCAAAATGTTGGCTATTATTGTATCGATCAAAGATAGAAATTTTATTGGTACTGTGTTTGAATCCCGCACCAGCATCGTTTAAGGAATTTAGCACTATGGCGTCAAGATTTTTTCGCTTCAACTTTCCTTGAGCATGTTCCGCCTCATTTTCGGTTTCAAGTGCAAATCCAACCAAAAGTTGATTTTCGCGCTTTTGTTTCCCTACACTTGCCAATATATCCACTGTTTTTACCAATTCAAGAGTAAATGAATCTTCATTTTTTTTGATTTTCTGGTTGGCTATATATTTGGGAGTATAGTCTGCCACGGCTGCAGCAAAAATTCCAATATCATATTTATCTACATAAGGCAAAACGGCTTGATACATATCAGCAGCGGATTCTACTTTGTGAATGGTAAGATTTGGATGCTGTGGAACGGTTAAATGGACTGGCCCCAAAACTAAAATAACCTTCGCACCTCTTGAAAGACAAGAATTGACAATGGCTAAGCCCATAGCACCCGAAGAACGATTGCCAATAAATCGAACGGGGTCTATGGCTTCATAGGTAGGCCCGGCGGTAATTACTATTTTTTTTCCTTTCAACATTTCTGCAAAAATAGGGATTATTTATCAATAATTAATTTTCAATTTTTGTGCTTTGTTCAAAAAATAATATCCGTGAGGACTCCAAATGGCATTTGGACTGAGGGCGTTTTTTGAAATATAAAACCCCTTGAAATTTTTAATGGAGTCTGCTGTGTACATCCT
>JBIPPG010000287.1:0-3740 GCA_044368545.1 Chitinophagales bacterium
CCGCTTTAAATTTTGAAATTAGAAATTCAATAAAATTAGGTTCTAAACATTTTTTAGGGTCAAATTCGGCTATGAAATAAAATTGTTTGTTTTTGATCCATTCGCTTTCTTGTGCATAGTCCACAAAGGGTTCTTGAAGTCTTACCGCTTTTTCGCCGTGGACGGTTCCCAATTGTTTTACAAATTCTTTGTCGGAAAGGATTTGGTTAAATTCATCAAGATTATAATAAATTTCTTGTCGTATTTTTTTTAAATGTTCGGTGGAAGGGCTCCAAGCACCTCCTGCTATCATACACCTTTTTGAATTGATATCTATATAATATCCAGGATGTTCTATGTCTTTTTTTGCAATTTTGGAAAATGCTGCCGAACGATTCAGTTTATAAGGCGATTTATCTTTTGAAAAACGAATATCTCTATTAATCCGAAAAATTGATTTTTTATAATCTGTATTTAGCTCATTATCAAACTCTAAGAGCTTTTCAAGCAAATCTTTTGTGAAAATTTCAAACGGCTTTTTTATATTTTCTTCATATTCTTTTCTATGAATATCAAACCAATCTTTATTATTATTATTTTCAAGTTCTTTGAAAAAACTAAAAAAATGTTCTGAAAAATAAATCATATCCATCAATTTGATTTACAAATGTAACGTAAAATGTTGTTTTGGAGAATGATTATTTATTTTTATCAATATTCCTATACGTCCCATATCAATGGTATAGTTGAAAATAGATTTTGATTTTAACTCTTCCCAAGCACGATACATATCGTAGTTCCAACGGATATCGTCCAGCACAATACAACTATTTTGTGAAAGTTTCGGTATGATTTTAAGAGTATTGTCTATCGTGGAAGTATAGGTATGATCGCCATCAATAAAAACGAAATCAATATCCTCATTTTGTTCCAAATATATAGGTAAAATAGATTTAAAATCACCAATATGAAAATTTGGCAGCTTATGATTTTTAGAATTTGAATTAAAAAATTCTTTCACCATTTTTTCACCAATATCATTTATGTCAATAGTAGCTACTTTTGCAGATTCAGAAGATAAATATAGCGAACTTACACCTAGCGAAGTTCCTAATTCTAGAATATTCTTAGCTTGAATATATTTTTGAAGTCCACGGAGTATTTTTCCATATTGGGAGGAAATAGACGTCTTTTTATATCTCAATGCTATGGAAATAGTAAAAATAGTTCCATCTTTTTCTTTTAGAGAAATAGGTTGCTCTTTTTCTTTTAGAAATTTTCGATATTTATGGATAACTTCTAGCTCGGGCTCTCTTATCGATTCTTGTAATTGATTGTATAATCCAAAAATAAATGGAGAGTGAAGATAATTGCTATTTTTTGCTTTAAAAAAATAGCATAAATAGGATTTTAATCTAAATAATAATGTGGATAACATTTTTTATTGAGATTACCAATTGCTCGATTGCTTACTATCTTCTTCTCCTAGGTTGAATGTTATCGAAAATTTAATTTGATTATCCAATGGAGAACGTTGTTGTTTTAGAGGAATTAAATAAGCAAAATCAAGCATTAGTTTGTTGTACTTGAATCCTGCACCTGCCGAAGCAAAATTTCTTCCTCCAGCTTGCTCAGATTCAAAGAAATATCCTGCACGAAGAAAAAATGTTTTCTGGTAAGAATATTCGGCTCCTGCTTGAATAATGAATTCTTTTAATTCGCCGCTAAAACCATCGGGATGATCGCCAAAAGAGCTCAAAACACCAGCTAAAGAAGATTGTTTTTTGTATTCGGGGTCTAGGACTGAGTCTTGTCCATTTTTATTTTTTAAGTAAATTAAGGAAGGTACCATTAATTTATTAAATTCTAAACTTAAACTAAACTTGTTTGCATCATCTATTTCTGTTTCAAATGTGGTTCCCAATCCCATATTCGCTGGAATATAATCGGGTGAACCTACCGTAGAATATTGCATTTTTGATCCAATATTGGACATGTTGAGACCAATATTCAAATGTGCAGAATTCACATTGGGAATCATTTCTAATTTTTTTCGATAATACATCGCAAAATCTACTGCAAATGCACTTCCTGGACCTGCATCTCCCGAAGATAAGCCACTTGATAAATTGGAATAAATATATCGTGCAGAAGTTCCAATTCCAAAACTTTCGGCCAATCGAAATGCGTAATGACCTTCAAGTGTAAATTCATTAGGTTTCCCTTGACCTATTTGAGCACCATTAAGATCTGTTAATTGTATTGACCCTAATGTAAAATATCTAAATCCAAGCCCAAACGTATGATTGGGAGCTACTTTCATATAGCCATTGATTGTTCCTAAGTAAATATCATTTGTGATTTGTCGTAGCCAAGGAGCAAAATTTAACGATCCTCCATAGTCACTTTCTACAAATGCAAATTTAGCAGGATTGTGAAATCCGCTATTAGCATCAGGCGAAGTGGATACGCCTACGTCTGCCATTCCACTAGAACGAGCATCGGGTGCTATTCTTATGAAAGGAACAGCAGTAGTTATCACTTTAAAATTAGTATTTTGAGAAGAAACATTTGATACACATAGAAAAAAAACATATAATAGTGTAATTTTGATTAATGTTTTCCTACTTCTGCTAAATTTCATATTTTAGTTTTAAATTATATCGTATATAAAAGATTATTATAAAACGCAAAGAAAGCAAATTTATTGTAAAAGAACCAACTTTTCATATTTACTGGCACTATTTCCTTTAGAATCTCTAATAGAAACTTGATAAATATAGGCCCCTCTTCCAATTTTATCGCCATATTCATCTCTTCCATCCCAGCTTATTTGTTTATCTACTCTAAATCCTTCCGTCACTATTTTTTGGTGAATCGATTTGACTACTTTTCCCGATATTGATAAAATATTGATATTTACATCCAATAATTCACCCGGTTTGTTGTGTTCAAATTGAAAATACGTGTTGGTAGTAAATGGATTTGGATAATTCAATACTTTGTTTAATGCAATTTCAGCGGAAGATGATACTATAAATTCAATATATCCTTCACCTAAATTGTTATATACATCCCAAGCCTTTACTTTTATGCTATGTCTTCCTTCGGTCAGATTGTAATATGGATATTTGATAGTTCCATTTTTGTAGTCATCCAATTCAGATTGATAGTAAGTATTTAACACAATAGGGTATTTGGTATTGTTGTCCAAAATGGCTTCTAAATCGTGACCAATACTACTTGAAGACGTATTGATACCATTATCATCGTATAGTTTGGCCAATAAAACGGGATTAGGATTGGTAATTCCTCCAAACCCAAAATTTTCATCATTCATAAACAACCTTACTTGTGGCGGTGTATTGTCAATTTTTGCATTGAGATTGGCACCACCAATAATAATGCTATCATACATACCAGAAGCATCCCTATAAGGTTTTTGATTGATATCAGCGGCATAATAGCTTATTTTTCCAAATCCTACTGCATAGTTTATATCTTTGGGAGCTATAAATTTAATAGAAAATACACCATTTGTAACCGATGCATTTCCTTTAAAAATTAAATTCGTTTGTGTCATAAAAGTGTCTTTCTTTCCATTTAACTGATTGTCGTTGTCATTTGTTTGGGCATTTTGTTTTTTATCAAAAATGGATATATTACAAAAACCATTAAAATCGGTCAATAGTCTATTATTAAAATCCCTAATTTCACCTTTTAATGTAATTTCACTTAAAGATTTTACCGTATCATTGCTT
>JBIPPG010000288.1:0-3726 GCA_044368545.1 Chitinophagales bacterium
AGCATAATCCAAAAACCAATCTTTGTACATTCCTGTAACTTTGGTAATGGTATCTTCTGGATTTTCATCGTTTTCGTAAAAATGACTGCCTGTTGAAGGACGAATTACGTCTTCAAAACCTTCTTCTGTGGAATCATCATTTGTAGAATTGTTCAACTCGTCGTTGGTTTCTTCTTCGTTGATGTTATCTTCTTCTTCGTCTTTCATTTATCTATCAAAATATTTTCTTATTGATGGCGGAACTTTGATACTCCATAATTTTTCTTCAAGATGAAAAGCATGAAAAGTATTTGCTTTTGTATTTTCATTGGGAAATAAAATATATTTATCATTAAATAACTCATCAAAATTCACATGAAAACTCGCTCTTTTTCTTAAATCAAAAATTGCTGAATTAAGTAGGATTTGAGATTCTGAATCTGTTGTTAATAATTGAGATTCTCCAACTTGTGCAAGTATTAATGTTCCATTATCTCTTCTTCTACCATGTTTTGCATAAGATGGATTAAAAATTCTTTTGGGTAATTTTGAATTTACAAAAGCCCAAATTTCATGAGCATCATTAAATTGTAATGTTTCAGCATTAATTATCTTTGAAAGGTTTACATTAATTTTATTATCTTCATAAATAAAATTTTCGACCTCATTGAATTTACCAAAAATGTCAATTATTTTATTTTTAAAGTTTGGTTTACAATTATCTTCTTCAATATTCTTTATAGCATTTTGAAATGCTGATTTATTATAAAAAGTTGGAATATTTAATTGCAATGGTACTTCAAATAAAACTTTAAATTCTCTCAAAATTTCTATCGTTAAACCATCTGTAAAAAAAACATCGTCAATAAAAAATACAAAATTATGCTCCATTATTATAAGTCAAATAAAAAATCTGTATCAATAGTACTTTGGTCAAAAAAACCTTCTGGTGCAAAACTAATTCTACCTCCTTCTTTTATTTCCACTTTTGTAGCTATCGAACAATGATAATCTTCATCTCTGTCAAATTGATAAATACTAACATTATTTTTATCAATTCCCTTCTCTGTCTCTTCGTAAAGTTTTGATTGAACTAAAATTCCATTAATGATATGATCTGAATGCGTTTCTATAATAATTTGGATACCTGCCTGAGCTGCTAAACAAATTAATTCCGTAAGTTTGGAAATTCCACTAGGATGTAAATGTGCTTCAGGATTTTCAATAATAATAAGAGAATCTTTTTGAGCAGAGAGTATTGCTACAAGAATTGGCATAACATAACTCAAACCAAAGCCAACATTTGTTGCTTCAAAATTTTTAGTTTTTTTTGTCGGACTCGCTTCTGTTTCAAAATTATATTTAAGCAAAAAACCTAATTTACCAATATCCTCAATTTCAATATTTACACCTCTACTTATACATTTTTCCCATGCAATTACTTGGGCAGATAAATCTGTATAAGCCATATCATCACTTAAAAGACATATTTCTTTTATAACTTCCTGATTTTTATATTTCTCTAAAAAATGTACAAAATATTCTGCTTTACCTTCTATTACTGATATTTGCTTATAAACACCTACAATTTTATCATCTTTATCATATTTCTCTTGCGGCCCTAGTCTAGATGCTCCAATATATTGAAAATTATCATTAAAAAGACTTTCTTGTTTAATATTGTCTGGTATTATGCTTAATTCTTTATTAAGTGCAATAAATGTTTTAACCATATCATTTTCACTGTTTGCTTCATAAACAAACTTACTAGTTTCAATACTAGTCATTAAATCTATTTCAAAACTATCATTCTCACTAAACTGGTATATCGCATCATTTGGAGTACCTATTTTTACAGGATTAGACTTTAAATCTAAAATATCAAACGATCGATCTTTGATATAAGCTTCTCTTAAAAGTAAAAAAAGTTGAATTGCTGAAGATTTGCCAACTCCATTATTTCCACATAAAACGGTTAAATTTTTTAAATTAATTTCTGTTTTTTTATGTGATTTAAAGTTTTGAATATTTATTGTTTTAATCATTTAAAAAATTATTTAAGAATATTCCAAATTGTTCATTTCTATTTACAACACGATCTTTAGCAGCAGTACCAGTAGTGATTGAGTCCCAAAACTTATTTGAAAAATTATTTTGAAAAGTTATAAATTGGTTATAGAAATTCTCTTTTTCACTTAAAAGTTTGTTTCTTTGGTTTTCATTCAACTTGGCAAAAGCAACACTAATCACCTCAAAAAGAGGTTTATTTATAAAACTCCTCAAATCTGAACCTTCTTTGATTTTCCTGAATGAATTTTTTCCAAAAATAGAATAACATAAATTTAAAGAATTACCAAAATCATCTCTAATTCTATTCAATATGTCATTATCATTTTTTATTTCTTTAGTTCCTAATGTAATAAATCTATCCATATCTGGTTCATACTTTTTATAATCTATAAGATAAAAAGCAATAAATCTTGAAATAAAATCTAGATCTTGCTGTCTTCTTGATTTTACAGAACCATCTGTAACTTTCTTAAATAATTTTCCCTCAACTGTATCTTCAGAAATTAATGACTCCAAGAAGTCAATTCTATAACCTTGAAATAGAGCTGTTCTGATTTCTTGTGCCTTTAAAGGAGTATCTCCTTGATTTATTCGACTAAAAATTGTATATTTGACTTCATCAGGTGTACCTTTCCCAATCAAGGTTATTGTTACTTGATTTGAATTAATCCTTCTTTTTATGTCTTTTGGTAAATCATCCCAAGATTTCCCATTGAATTCAGTTAAAAACTCTAAGTTCTGCAAAACTAATTTATCTTTATTTTTTCCTATACCTCCCTTTCCAATCATAAAATGTTCTAATGTACTCATCCTTTGTAAGCCATCAACAACATACCATTTTTTGTCATCTCTTTCATCAAAATAAAATAACGGTATAGGTAAATCGAGCATTAATGACTCGATGAACCTACTTTTTTTTGTTTCAAGCCATAAATTGGGTAATCTTTGATATTTTGGGATTAAAATTTGATTATCTTCTAATAGTTCAACTAACTGACCAATATTTCTAGGAATAATCTTAATGTTAATTTCAGAAGGATCAAAAGGAACTTCAATTTTAATATCATCATTACCTAATTCTTCTTCTACCTGATTATCATCGAATCCAAATAAATCAATTTGATTTAATTCTTCTTTTTCATGCTGATTTTTTTGATTTTCCATTCTATAAAATTAAATATTTAAAAATAACCAATTTTAGTATTTATGATTTTAAAACCTTAGTGTATTATAATAACGCTAAAATTAAATTGAATTTTTCTTATAAAATCATCAATACGTAATTTATATTAATTCTCCACCACCACATCCAATTCCACTTTCAAATTATTGATAATAAAATCTTGTCGGTCTGGTGTATTTTTCCCCATGTAAAATTCTAGCAAGGTTTCAATACTTGTGGCTTTGTCTAACATAACTGGATCCAATCGAATGCTTTCGCCAATGAAATGCTTGAACTCATCGGGTGAAATTTCTCCCAAACCTTTAAATCGGGTGATTTCGGGTTTTGGCTTTAATTTTTCGATAGCATCAACACGTTCTTGTTCGCTATAGCAATAAATCGTTTCTTTTTTATTTCGCACACGGAATAATGGCGTTTGCAAAATGTATAAATGTCCGTCTTTGATTAATTCTGGGAAAAACTGCAAGAAAAACGTAATC
The DNA here is from genome assembly GCA_044368545.1 of Chitinophagales bacterium. Lineage (GTDB taxonomy): Bacteria > Bacteroidota > Bacteroidia > Chitinophagales > JADJOU01 > CHPMRC01. Next base: position 3,712 of record JBIPPG010000288.1, read on the forward strand.
AACAACAAGCGAATG
>JBIPPG010000289.1:0-3713 GCA_044368545.1 Chitinophagales bacterium
ACACTTCATTTAACAATAAAGCTGTAGATTTTCATCATTCTCTATATATTGAAGCAACCTATTTTGACAACTTCAATGCCACAAAAGAAGATAATCCAACATTTGACTTTTCTGGTAAAAACCAAACAGATATTACATTTAGAAACCTTGTAGAGTTACTAAATGAATTTGTTTCTGAAAAAGAAAAATTATTCATTAGAAATTCAAAAGCTAATGAGTTAATTGAAAGTTACAACAAAAACAAAGTATTTCCAGTTTTCAAAAACAATTCATATGATCATTTAAGAAAAATTGATTTAGAAAATGTAATCAAAGAGTTATATAGTGTTCAACCAAAAATTTTTCAAAGTCTAACTACAACTCAAAGCAAAACAATTGTTGGGTTTTTAAATTTACTACTTGATACTGATCAAAGAGAAAGTGTTTTGACTATTGTTGAAAATGTTGTAAAACTTACAGATGACGAAAGAGAGGAACTAGCCAGAACTTTAAAGAGAACAAATTTATCCCATATAAATACACTAATAAAGTTACTAGAGAATAGATTTAATGTTGTTGAAATCTTAAAAGCATTAATCTTCGATTTGGAAAAATTCACAAATGAAAGAGAGCATATTCAAAAAGTTATAGAAGACAATTATTGGTTATTTGGTGAGCAATTTCATTTAGTTTCTGCTGACAAGAATTTTGAAATCTTATTAAATAATTATTTTGCACACCTCGAAATTGATAATAAAAAACCAGAAACAATAGATAATAAAGAGAAGCTTAAAAGGCCTGATATTTTTATTAGTAGAAAATCAGACATTCCAGATGCTACAAATAATGATTTAACCATTGAAGAAAATATTATTGTTGAATTAAAACGACCTTCTGTAGTAATTGGTTCTGAACAATTTCAACAAGTTGAAAGATATTTAAGGTTTATTATAGAGGAAGAACGTTTTAATAGTTTAAGAAGAAATTGGAAATTTATTTTAGTTGGTAAAAAAGTTGATGATTATATTATTGATTTATATGAAAACCAAAAAAATAAAGGACAAAAATATCTAGTCCAATCAATTAGAAATTACGAAATATATGCAATGACTTGGGATGATTTATTTATGCTGTTCAAAATAAAACACAAACACTTAATTGATAAATTAGAATTCAAATCTGCCGTAATTGAAAACTTAGAAGCAAAAGGAGTAAATTTAAATAAAGATGCTTCAGATGAATTAACAAGAATTACTACTAACAGTCAATTAAATTAAAACTATAATTAGCTCATAGAACTTCTAATGAATAACAAATATGATTTTTATATAGATGAAAGTTGTCATTTAGAACATGACAATATTCCGGTAATGTGTATCGGATACATCAAAGTACCTATGAATGAGTACGCTGAATTACAAAAAGAATTCAATCAAATCCTTACGAAATACAATCAAAAATCAGAATTGAAATGGAATAAATTTTCAAATGCAAGAACTGAATTATACAAAGAGCTAGTCGATTATTTTTTTAGATCATCATTACAGTTTCGATGTGTTTTAGTAAAATATAAGGAGCGTTTAAATCATATAGATTTTAACCAAGGTTCTCATGATAATTTCTACTATAAAATGACCTATTATTTATTGCATCCAAACAATAGTAATGGCGATGAATACAGAGTTTTTATTGATATTCAAAATACTCGTGGTAGAGAAAAACTAAAAAAGATTAATGAAGTTTTTAATACCGAATATAAAGGCAATAGTCCATTCAAGCAATTTCAACATTTACATTCTCACGATAATAATTTCTTTCAACTTGCCGATTTCTTTATTGGAGCAATAACATATAAAACAAGAGTAGTAATGAATAATATTGTAAATCCAACTCAAAACAGAATGGATTTCATTAAATATTTAGAAACTAAATCTGGTTTTAATCTCGAAGAAGGAACAGAACCTTGGGAAACAAAGTTCAATATTTTTGATCACCAACCTAAAATAAAACTATAATGGATTTATTAGACTTGGACGATCACATATCTAATTTAGGAATTGACCCATCAGCAGAACATTTAGAAGAATTATTTCAATTATTCAAAGCCGATTTTATTGATAATGTTTTTTATTTTGATGGCTGTAAAGTAAAGATTGATATAGCAAACTCAAAAGAAGAAGGATTTGAAGCTTATCCTCATACTTTTGTAAAAATCATTACAAGAGGAGATAAAGGCAAAAGAAGCTTTGATAAAAAAAGAGCTAATAAAATTCATTGGATAAGACCAATATTAGAAAATAAAGATACTGAAGATGTGACTTGCTTTCAATTTTTGGAAGCTGATGGTAAAATCAGAGATTATTTTTGGTTTAAAGAAGGAAACTTTTTAGTTGTAATGGAAAAAATAACTCCTGACTATATGATTATTTCTTGTTTTCATATTGATGATGCTAGAAATCAAAAGTACTATGAAGATAAGTATGCTAAGAGGATAAAATAAAAAAGCCACAGGCTACGGTGCTGTGGCGTACGTTTTCACGAACCAGGTCCTTTTCCCTAGGGAAATGACTTTGCAAATATACAACTCTTGTACCAAAAAACAAATTTTATATCAAAAAACGTATTAATAGCCAACTTCATATAATGTTTTCTTAAGAATGATTTACAAAAAATATACCACAAAAAGGAAATTACTTTAACTAACTCATTATCTCATTCAGCTGCACAAAAATCGCTCCTAGTCCAAGTATTCCTAGCATCAATTCTTTGTTTGCTTCATTTCGCTAATTTCATTTTTAATAGCGAGAACGTATTTTTTCGTTTAGTAGTAAATTGACGTTTTTGGTTTTCAATTGCCACTCCTTCCCAACGCTCCAAAAAAAATTACTGTCATGGTTATTGGTGCAATAACACGTACGCTTCGCAACTCATGCCAGTAATTTTTTTTCCAAAGCTTCTTTACATAATGTGGCATTATAGTGCATAAAGAACTATCCTGCTACTAATCAAAATCTCGGATGCACTATAATAACATTATGTAAAAAAGCCGCTCACCCAACGCGCTTGCCAGTGGCTCCAGGACAACTTTTTTCTATGCTTCCTCGCACCAGCCTGCATAGAAAAAAACCGTCCTTCGCCACTGTCTTTAACAACGTTCTCCTTTTCATAGGAATATTTTCGGTTACCATCGCTTTTATGAACGTTCACAGTAACTGTTTCTATCAGCTTTGTGTTTAAATAGGAAGTATTTTCATTGCTTTTGTAAGTAATAAAATGGCTTTTAATTTCAGTTAATTTGCCTATGGTAAAAGCCATTTATTACCCACAAAACTAAAATTCCCAGTAAGAGTATCATTTTTTATTTGCCAGAAAATAAGCAGTAATTGCTCCAGCGGAAAAGCTAACGCCATAACGTTTTTAAAAATAATCTACTACATACTGAACACTGTGTCTGCCAACTGAATTTCAGGCATCAGCTTTTCCACTAAAGCAATCAGAAACATCCCAATAAGCAAATAAAAAATGATACCCTTACTTGCGCTACTGCCACATCGCACTCGGTAGTATGATGCATTGTTTTTTGAAGATGCTTCACATTTTCATAAGACATTTTTCTGCTAACTGAACACTGAGACTGCCAACTGACTTTCAGGCATCCTCAAAAATCAAAACCAAAAGAAAGAGTATCAAATTCTTTGGCCGGATGAATAGCTTTTTTTATTTTATGACTTGGT
>JBIPPG010000036.1:0-12623 GCA_044368545.1 Chitinophagales bacterium
GTAATGGACAAGGCGTTACGTACCGCGTACAAAATACATTTTTAGGGAGTTTTCAAACTCAAACGACTTGTTCTACCTGCAATGGAGAAGGAGAAGTGATATTGAAGCCTTGCAAAACTTGTAATGGAAAATCGGTAGTGACGGATAAAGAAACTATTGAAATCAAAATCCCTGCTGGGGTAGAAGAAGGCATGAGCCTAAGTATGCGAGGTATGGGAAATGAAGGCGAATTTGGCGCACCCAATGGTGATTTGATTATAGCTATTCAGGAAGAACCCAACGAAATTTTTGTTCGTGACGGCAATCATATTGTATATAATTTATACTTAAATTTTGCGCAATTGGCACTAGGCGACTCGGTAGAAGTGCCTACAGTAGGCGGAAAAGTAAAAGTATCTATCAAAGAAGGCACGCAGGCAGGAAAAGTGCTCAAACTTTCGGGCAAAGGAATCCCCGATGTCAATGGATATGGCCGTGGCGATCAATTGATTATTATCAATTGTTATACGCCCGAAAAATTAACTTCGGAAGAAAAACAAATATTGGAAAAATTGAAAAATGCGCCAAATTTTTCTCCAGAAGGAAAATCAAGAGATAAGCATGGCTTTTTTGGGAAAGTAAAAGATTTATTTAGCTAAAAAAAGAATAGTTTTGATAAATGTAATAACCATAGAAAGTATTGAAAAAGAGGTAGAAAAGCTCAATGAAGAGCTTCTCAACTATAGAAGTTTGGTCATAGACAATCAAATTTCAAATTACCCTATTTTTGTATTCCAAAAAGATTCGGAATCGCCCATTGGCAAAAAAATTATAGACCAATCCAAAACCAATTTTGAATGGAATGTTTTTTTGACTCACCTTGAAGAATTGTATCACAAAAAAATTGTAGAAGCCGACAAAATCGATGATTTCAAGCTTCAATACAAAGACAAAAACGACAAATATTGCATCCTATTTGTATCGAGTATAGAAGAAATGGGTTTTTTATATTGTCCTATTTTATATTAAAAAATAAATTATGCAGGTTCAAAAATTTACGTTCAATCCCTTTCAAGAAAATACATATATCCTATACGATGAGTCGAAAGAATGCATAATTATCGACCCGGGATGTTATTCGGGCGCCGAACAAGATCAGCTTTTTTCATTCATCGAATCCCATAAGCTAAAACCTGTAAAATTGGTCAATACCCATTGTCATATCGATCATATCTGTGGCAATAAATTTGTGGCCGATACCTGGAATTTAGAACTTGAAGCATCGTTGGATGATGCGTACAATCTGGATTTGAGCGTACAAGCAGGCATCAAATACGGAGTGCCTATCGTTCCCAGTCCCCCAATTGCAGTGGATTTAAAAGAAGGCGCTACCATTCATTTTGGCAATAGCGAATTGCAAATCCTATCTACGCCGGGACATAGCAAAGGCAGTTTGAGTTTTTATGCAGCCGCAAGCCAATTTGTAATTGCTGGCGATGCCTTGTTTCAAATGAGCATTGGACGTACCGATTTGCCAGGGGGCGATTATGACACCCTCATTCAAGCCATTCGCACAAAACTATTCATCCTGCCAGGCGAAACACTCGTGTATTCGGGGCACGGCGATGAAACCACCATAGAATTTGAAATTAAAAACAACCCTTTTTTAAATGCGTAAAAAAATAGCCATTTTTGCATCGGGAAGCGGCAGCAATGCCCAGCGTATTTTTGAATATTTCAAAGATTCGGAGCAGGTAGAAATCGCTTGCATTGTCACCAATAATTCCAAAGCAGGAGTCATTGAACGCTTCCGAAAAACCAATATTCCCGTGTTGATTATCAATAAATCCATCCTAGGTTTAGATACGTGGCATACATTGATACAAGAGGTAGATTTGATTGTATTGGCAGGATTTTTATTGAAAATTCCAGAATCGTTTGTCCAAAAATTTAAAAACAAAATTATAAATATTCATCCTTCCCTTTTGCCCAAATACGGTGGCGAAAATATGTACGGCGACAACGTCCATTTTGCGGTCATAGCCAATAGAGAAGCCGAATCGGGCATTACCATCCATTTTGTAGACGAAGGATATGACACGGGCAAAGTCATTTTTCAAGCCACTTGCACGTTGAACGAGTTGGAGACTGTAGATTCGCTCAAAGAAAAAATACATGCGCTAGAACACGAACATTTTCCGCAAGTGATAGCCCATCTACTCGCATAATCTAAATTTTTTTTAATTTTTTTGGGCGTGCCCTCCATTTCATTTCGGTCGGGCTGTATGCTATACTCCGCTAAACGCTTCGTGCTCGCTTCCATCCCTCACGCAACCGCAGTGTGCTTGTACACTCAAAAGCGCAAATATTGTCAAAGAAATGCTTTTGATTTTTGTTGTCGTTACTTTAGAGAGGCACAAGAACCGCTCATACTTCGCTAATCCTTGCGCCAAACGGGGGAATCTAAGGCGAACTCATATCCGAATATTCAGGTATTAATTTCTTCGTGTAATCATATATTTTACAACTATTAAATCTAGATTTACGAAAATAAAAAGAGCCATTAGATCCTGTTACGTTATAATATAATTTTGGTATCGTAAAACTAATATCCATTTTAGAAATAATGTAAATTATGTTTTTACCAGCTTTATATATCCTAGCATATTTGCGAATGTTGTTTATAAGATCAGAAGTATGTATATTGGAGTCAATAATATGTAGTCTGCAGTAATATAAACTATCATCTTCTTCGGACATTACTAATAGATTTGTCATTTTATTATTAGTATCTATAATCTCTTTGATGACATTTGCAAAGCATTTATAATCACTTAAGATAACATATTCTAAATTTTCTGAAATTAAAATACTCGAGGCTTTATTATTGGCATTTAGTACAATCCAATTAAATATTAAAAAAAACAATAGTATATGATTATTTCTTAGGCGCATTTCCAATTATAGATTTTAAAATTAAATTGTTATTATCTAAATTATTTATTTCCACGCCCTTCGATTGTGTCTAGCTCCAATTATCAAGGAATCTTCCACAAGTGACTTCATTATAATCGTCTCTCTTAAAAATCCTGTTTTCATCCATTTCCTAAATATTTATTGACACAAAAATACCTTTTTTTTGTTTTATAACCCTAAGAAATGTGCTACATCTACATTATCGCTTAGGCAAAATCAAGAATGAATGTATAGATCCGCCCCAGCCTCCCTTTTTTTAATGACCTAGACCGCTCTCACAGCCTAAACCCCTTGCATATCAACGGCAAACATAGCTTTTTTTATATCACTACTCCCTTGATTATAAGGCACAAGCACCAATCGTTCCTCACTTCTGCTTTCTTTTGAATAAAATTAATTATTTTTTCACTAATTTGTACTTTTTTTTGTCGGTGCAAATCTAAAGGCCAGTTTGGGATATTTTTATTTACTATAACTTATCAACTCTTTTCCTATTTGCCAATAATAGTATATACAAAATGACATAATTATTATATGTTCTGACTTCATTGGGATTCTATTTAAAAAAATTAGAATGGGGAAACAAATTACAAAAATTAAATTGTATATACCTATTATATATATAACAAATCCAACATCTCCTAATTTCAAGTAATTATACAATAGATATGAAACTATGCTAATCCCAGAAACTAATAGAAATAATTTGTTATTTAATAGTGTACTCATTCTGGCTGTGGTTGGTCTTTTTCAAGTTTTCTTGGATTTCTATCAACCGTTCTAATTATTAGCTGTTTCGCACTTTCTAATGATTTTTCATCTATATCTGAATGTTCAGCTTCGCCTGTATAATCAGCATTATTTACATAAGTTTTTTTACTATCCACTGCCGTGTTTTTATCTCCTCTTGATAAAACTTTAGAAAGAGTTCTTTGGTAATAATTTTGATTAAATACTACATTCTCAGGAATACTTCTATCTACTACTGAAGATTGTGGACCGGAAGCGGCATCAACTGTCACTAATAATTGGACTGGTATATTTTCAGCCTCTAATCGTTTAACTAAATGTTGAGCTAAAGCTCCGCCTTGACTATAACCATAGATTACAACTTTTCCTCCTTCAACTTTTTTTCCTCCTTCAACATTATAATTACTTTTAATAAAATTATAGGCTTTTTGAGTTGCGTTATTCATAAGTCCCTCACTTTGAACATTATTATTCCAAAATTCAGAACTAAAACTTTGAGCACTTCCTCCTTGTTGATTAAATACGGTTTCTTTTGTAGCTTTTACAATCGCTGGAGCCGCAGTTCCTTGACCTTTATCGCCCATTAAATTGGCACCACCAAAAGCAACTAACACATCGCCTGGTCCCTTACCATTATAATCTATAAGTCTAACAGGATTATTTCCTGCATAGCAGTATGGAGTCATAAAAGGATAACTTGCAGACATTGGGTCGGTACTTAAAAATCTTCCTATTCTCGCATCGTGTATTCTAGCTCCGAAATCATAGGCATTACTTTCGCCGTATATATCGCTCTCTTTCTCCTGTCCATTAAACCCGAAACGGTAAGCTCTACTACAATACATCTCTTATTCCTCTATCACCAATCGAGCCGAGCGTTTTTTGGGTTCTGGAGTAGCGGGTGTAGCGGGTGTTTCTATGGTCATGGTAGGCTTAGATGTAGTAGCTGGTGTACTTACATTTGTTGCGGGAGTAGCCGAAGTTGCCGGAGCTGTAGGTTTAGGAGTAGAAGTAGGTGCTACTGGGGGGGTAGGAGTAGATGCTGCCTTTACCGAAGTAGCAGGTGTGGATGTTGTAGTGGTTTTTTGTGGCAAAATTGCGTTTGCTTTTGCTTTCAAATCCTCTTCCATCTTTTTGTTTAAAATAGCTGTTTTGGCATCCTCTGCAGCTTTTCCCCCAATTTCTTTAACCATCGTGGCTGGTGCTGAAGCTTTCGCATTATTTACGGCATTGCTGGCTGTACTTTTTATGTTGGCAGCTGTTTTATTGATTAGATTGGTAGATTTTGGCACTTCGTTTACTTTTGGCAAATCTTCTTTTGGTGTTTTAGGTACGGTAATATCTTCAATGATATTTTTCTTTTCGTTTTTTGGCTTGCTCATTTGTCTAGCAATAGCTATAGAATCCAAAAATTCTTTTCTTGAAATGGGGTCGTAATTTTCTAAAATTTTCTCAAATGATTTTTCATCATCTTTTGTAATCATAACTACTCTTGCCAATAATTCTTTTGAAGCATCGTTTTGAGGCGTAAAAATTCTATCTTTTGCACGCTCTTCTGGTGTACGAGTATCAGGCAATTTAGAAGGAGGGTCATTTGACACTACCTGTCCATTTATGATATTTACACTGTTTTTCTCCATTTCAAATGCTGCTTTTTGTGCCGCTAAAATAGCTTCTCTTTTACGCTCTTTTTCATAAGCATAATATAGACTATCTTTCAAATAATCTTCTCTGGTATAATCTTTGTCTAATTTAGGTTTTGGAAGTTGAGCCGTTTCTTTACCTTTGATTGGCTCTATTTTTACGGGAACTTCGGCTTTAGCTATTTGTGTTTTTGCCGTTTCTTTAGCTTTTGCTATTTCTACTTTTTTAGTTTCTTTTACTTCAGGGGTAGCTATTTTAGCTTCAGTCACAGTCATTGGTTTTTCTTCAATTTTACTTGAAGATTCTTGCATTATATCTATTTTATTAGAATTCTTGTTTTTATTTAGTTGAGCAATTGGGTCTTGATTTTTTACATTATTTTTTAATTTTGCTAATTCTTGTTCCAATTTAGGATTTTGCTTCAAATTTTCATTAGCAGGTTTTTGAATATTTGTAGCGGCTATTTCTTCTTTTTGCACGGCACTCGTATCTTTCTTAGTTTTAGCAGACGTTGTTTTTTCTACCATTTCTTTCTTAGCTTTTTCTTTAGCTAATAGCGCTTCTTTCTCCATTTTTTCTTTTTGGATTTTCGCTTCTTTTTCCTTCGCTAGCAAAGCTTCTTTCTCAGCTTTTTCTTTGGCTAGTTGTGCTTCTTTTGCCATTCTAGCTTCTTTTTCCAATTTCTCTTTTTGTGCTTTTGCTTCGTTTTCTTTAGCTGTCAAAATTTCTCTATTTGCTTTAATTTTAGAAGCTTGAGTTTCTTTTTCTTTTCGTGCTTTTGCCAATTCTGCTTCTTTAGCCAATTCCGCTTTTATTGCTTCTTTTTCTTTCTCTTTTTTACTAAGGGCTAATTGAGTTTCCTTAGTAGATTTTTCTTCAATTTTTTCTTTAGATTCTTGTGTCAATTTAGCCTTTGCTTTTTCTTTTTCTAGCTTTGCTAGCTCCATATTTTTATTTACATCTGCTTTCTTGATAGAATCTTCGATTCGTTTTTTATTTTCTTTTGCTTTTAGTGCTAATAAATTAGCATTTTTTATCGAGTCCAGTTTTTCTTTTTGAGCTTTAGTTAAAGATACTGTTTGGTTTTTTTCTTTTTCAGATTTTTCCTTTGCTATTTGCGCTTCTTTTTCTTTAACAGACTGTATGCTGTCCATCATTTTCTTCTTTTCACCTTCTTTAGACTTTTTTATTGCCAATTCCATAGACGCTTTTCTATCGGCTTCTGTTTTAGCATCCAAAGGAGGATTTGTAGATTTTACTCCCAATACTGCCATTGCGTTGTCTAGGTCTTTATTGTTTGCTGCAGGAGGTTCAGGTTTTTTAAATTCTTCTTTTGGTTTTTCTTCAATAATCGTTTTTGTTTTATCGGTAGGGGTATTTGTAGTTGTTTTATCTGTTTTAGCTTCTACTTTTACCGTGTTATTGGCATACTCTGCTGTAGTGCTTTCAGTTTTTGCTGGTTTGTATTTATCGTCTTCTTTTACAGTAGAGTAGGGTTTTTGTTGCTTGTTCAGCGATTCGTCTTTGGCAATGTTAGAAGCTATAGCGTCAACTTTCAATGGTAAATTACCTGGGGTCACTTCTTTTCCTTCAATTATCGCATCAAAATCGGCGTAAAATTTGTCCAAAACTCTTCGCATACTTATCCACATAGCATAATTTGTGCCTTCAAGATACTCCGAATTATATGAATCTTGCCAATCAATTTCTCCTTTTGTGAAAAAATAAAAATCATCGTATGCTTTTTCCAAAACGGTATTATTCTCTTTTACCAATTTCATATTCACACGGGTATAAATTTTATATCCTTTTGGGTCATAGATAAAATTGGGGTAATGAACCTCTACCGAAGGACTCAAAACATAAGTAGCACCTGCTTTTGTAGGTAATAAACTGTATTTGAAATTTTGAAAATCTTGGTTGATTTTTTCTTTAAAATTATGTTTGTAAGGAAAAGTCCAAAAGTCACGAATAAGCTCTACTTTGATGGAATCATTGATTTGCTTGTTCCAATTGTTGGGTCTATTGTCTACCAAATCCGCAATGTAAATTGGGTCGCGCTTTTCGCTTTTAAGCTGATATTGCGTTTTGTTATAAAAAGCAGATTGTGTATTGCCCTTCAAAGCCGTCTTTAATGGGTTTTGTGCTATAGACAAAATGAAACTTGTTGCAAATAATATGCTTAATGTGTACTTCATATCTTTTGAAGACTTTTAAGATTAGATTAAAGTGTCAAAATTAGTATATTTTTTATAATTTACAACTTATTTTTAAAAATATCTGTATTAAGTAATTTTTCTTTTGTAAAATTGCACTACAAATTGTCAATTAAAATTGCTTTTCGCGCTCTCAATGTTCTCAAAAATTAGCCAATTATTCTCTTCCAAAGAATACAAACGATTTAAAAAAAATAAACTTGCCGTAGCAGGTTTATGGTGTATAATTTTGCTATTTTTTATCTGTATTTTTGGATACTTTTTAATTCCAGAGAACGTTTCAGATGCCAATCTTCAACGTCTTGATTTTAAGTTGAAAACACCTGGTTTTTCAATGAGATATTTGCCTTTAATCGAAAGTAAAACGTTTCATTTCTCTGATTATTTTTTGGGTGCCGAATCTAGTGAAGATAAGCTATGGCTTCCCGATAGTTTTTATACAAAAGACAATCAATTTTTTTATCAAAATAAATTCCACGTTTGGAAATCTTTACCGTTATCTCAGATTTTATCTGCAAATGAATTGAATTTCAAAGAAATGGATCCTATAATTTCTTCAAAAATCAAATCGAGGACATTTCTATTGGGTACAGATAGTTTGGGGCGCGATGTATATAGTCGCTTAATATTAGGTGCTCGAATTTCACTTTCGGTTGGGTTTATTGCCGTTATCATTTCTTTGATTATAGGCGTAATTTTAGGAATGCTTTCGGGCTATTATGGTGGAAGAATTGATAAGGCTATTATGTGGATTATCAATGTTTTTTGGTCTATTCCTACCGTATTATTGTCAATGGCTTTGCTGGTGGCTTTTCCTTCGGAAAGCAAACATCAATATCTAATAGTTTTTGTGGCTGTAGGGCTTACTATGTGGGTAGATACGGCTCGATTAATTAGAGGACAATTTATGCAAATCAAACAAAAATCATTTGTAGAAGCTACACAATCCCTTGGTTTTTCAGATTTTAGAATTATTTTTAAGCATATTTTTCCCAATACCTTTACTACATTAATTGTCATTACGTCTTCAAATTTTGCTACGGCTATTTTGCTCGAATCGGGTTTGAGCTATCTTGGGCTGGGAGTACAGCCGCCCACACCTTCTTGGGGTAGTATGATGCGTGAATATTTTGCGTTTATTGGGTCAGATTTATCGTATTTGTCTATCTTTCCCGGTTTGTGTATTTCGGTAGCTGTTTTTGCGTTTAATGCATTGGGAAATGGACTTCGCGATGCATTTGATATCAAAGGGTTATAAAAATAAACACATATTAAAGATTAAAATAATAATAGCTATAGTATATAGCCATATTTTTAGCCATTTGGGATTGACCAATGTACCCATAATGACTCTATTAGAGGTAAAATATACCAAAGGAAATACCGCAAATCCTAATTGTAAGCTCAGTATCACTTGACTCAAAACCAACATATCCATCGTTTTTTCTTCACCAAAAAAATGAAGAATAATCCATGAAGGCAAAATAGCTAAACTTCGAGTAATCAACCTACGAAGCCAAGGTTTTATTTTTAAATTCACAAAGCCTTCCATTACAATTTGACCAGCCATAGTTCCTGTAATCGTCGCATTTTGACCACTAGCTAATAGCGCAACAGCAAATAGGATACTTGCAAATCCTACTCCAAGCAATGGATTCAATAGCTTGTATGCATCCATAATATCTACAACTTCGTGCATACCATTTTTGTAAAACGTAGCTGCCGCCAATATCAGAATACTGGCATTGATAAAAAATGCGATACTCAAAGACAAAGTACTATCAATTGTGCTATAGAAAATAGATTTGGATTTATCTTCTTTTTTATGATTTTTTTTCACCAAAGCAGAATGTAAATAAAGATTGTGCGGCATAACGGTAGCCCCTAGAATCCCAATCGCTATCCAGCGCATATTGGCATCCAAAATAAGGGATGTTTTAGGAATGAAGCCCATTATTATTTTTGAAAAAAGAGGCTCCGCCAAGTACAATTCAATTGAAAAACATAAAAAGATAATAGCTATGAGTCCCGCTACAAAATATTCTAGCCATTTGTAGTATTTGTCAAACAAAAACAAAATGAATAGAATGTCTATAGCTGTGATTAAAACGCCCCATTGCAGCGGTATCCCAAAAAGGAGCTTGAGCGCAATAGCACTTCCAAGCACTTCGGCCAAATCCATAGCGATAATGCCTATTTCGGCCAAAATCCACAATGTGAAATTTACAGGTTTTGAATAATATCGTTTTGATGCTTCCGCCAAATCCAATCCTGTAGCTATTCCCAACCGAATGGCTGCATGCTGCAAAAAAATAGCGAATATATTTGAAATTAAAATGACAAAAAGGAGCTGATATTCAAATTTGCTACCACCAGCAATGTCCGTAGCCCAATTGCCTGGATCCATGTATCCAACCGCTACAAGAAATCCTGGACCAAAATAACGCATTAATTTAGACATACTTATCTTGCAATTTGCACAATTTTTATGCAAAGCTAAAAATATTTTTAGGAATGCCTAAAAATTATTTTCGTTTTTTAGCAAAAAACTCTTGCATCAATGATTTGCATGCTTTTTCCTCTATTCCTCCAATAATTTCTGTTTTGGGATGCAATAGGGAAGGGCTGTAAAGCGAAAATCCGCATTTATCTTCTTTTGCACCATACACTATGGTTCCTATTTGTGACCAACGAAGCGCTCCCGCACACATAGCACAGGGTTCAATGGTTACGTATAGAGTACATTCTTTTAAATATTTGGAATTCATAAATGAAAAAGCACTCGTCAATGCTATTATTTCCGCATGTGCTGTGCTATCATTGAGCATTTGAGTTTGATTATAACCACGAGCTATAATCTGATTTTTGGCTACAACAATAGCACCAATAGGGATTTCATCGGCTTCAAAAGCTCGCAATGCCTCTTTCAACGCTTGATTCATAAAATGTGCATGGTCTATCATATCTATTATTTATATGAGAAATTCATTAATATTTAATTCCATTCCAGCGCATTCTCTCGGGGTCGGTTACTGGAATTATTGGAAAATTTGGTTTTGTAATAGGTGGTGAAAATCTTTTTTTGTTTTGTAAAATCTTCCCATTATTTTCAGAAAAATCAATTTCAACGTCTTTGGTAGGAAATACGATAGGAGAAAGCCTATATTTCACTTTTGCCAATCCATGAAGAGTTTGTTTTTTGTGAAAAATGGCTGGAAACTCAAACAATACATCGCTCACTGTCCAGAATCCTTTGTTGTTTTTTTCAAAAAGAACTTTGGCATAATATTGTTTTACTTGAATTTTTATACCCAAAATCCATAATATAAATTTTGTTTTGAAATTAAAAATAGAAATATTTTCAATATTCTGATGTGCCATGATTTCAAATCCTACGATGGCTTTGCTTTCTGTAGCTATGTATAGGATGCTTGTAGTTACCAAGGTCTTTTTTAAAAAATGTTGTACCTCTATTTTAGCAACTTCTTGACTTTGGTAAATTTCGGTGTTGATGTAATTGTATTTTACATCATATTTTGTATCGGGGCTGAGCAAATAGGTAAAAATTCTGTTGAGGATATTCGTTCCTTTGATATAGGTGTATAAGGATAAATCGTTGAAATTCACACGTTCGGCTACTCTTTTTCCTATAATTGTTTTTATTTTTTCTTTTCCTATGCTATCTTCAAATGCTATGCTAGTTAGCAATTTTGTATTGCTATTGAGCAGGTAATAAGGACGTGATTCCAGCATTCTATTTTTCTGAAATTGATATAACTGAAACTGTAATTCTTGTGCCTTAAAGGTCTTCCCCGATTCTATAAATTCCTCTCGATACGTGCCGTTTTGATAAAAAGAAATAGGCGTATGGTTTTCCAAAACTTTTTGAAATGCCTCTTCTATCATTATTTTGGCATTGGTAGGGGAAATGGTAGCTCCCGAAAGCGAAATATGAGCTCGAGAAAGAAAAAATGTATCTTTGATTAATTTGAAAGAAAACGAGAGGGGAGCATAACTCAATGATTGTATTGTATAAATATTGGATTCTGCCCCAAAAAAGGAAATTTTACCTTCTTGATCCGAAGTGGCTATTACCTTTCCATTTTCTACTAATTTTGCGGCATATATCGGTTTTTTATCCAAAGAATCTTTTATCCAAAAGTTAGTTTGTCCATTGAGCGACAAAACAATAAAACTGTAGAAAAATAATGAAAGACAACGTGTTTTCAATTTTTATTTTTCGGAACGATTGAGAGAATGTATGATGAGCAATGCCCAGCCAAGCATCATCAAAACGCCGCCAATGGGCGTAGTAGGCCAGATAAATTTGAAATTGATATGATGCAAATCTTGAGTGGTCATGAGCAAATTGGATCCTGTAAAAAGAAGAATTCCTATTGTAAAAAACCATCCTGCTAGGTTCAATCTTTTGGAAATATGCTGGGTGGACAAATAAATGAGAGGCACTAGATGAAAAAACAAATATTCTATTCCTACTCGATAGTTTGCGTATCGTTCTGGATCAATTTTTCCTTTGATTCCATGAGCACCAAATGCACCAAATGCAATGCCAAAAAATCCGTATATGCAAGCTATTGTCAAAAATTTTTTCATTTTTTTATGATTAATTTGGATTGGAGACAAAAATAGATACTTTGATAAAAAACAAGCTACTTATTTCAAACTATTGCATCGAATTGCTATTTTTTAGTTTATTTTGCAGAAAAAAAGGAAATGTTTGGGTTTTTTAAAAAGAAAAAAGAAGAAATAAACATTGATTTTTCAAAAATAGGCGTTGATTTTCATTCTCATTTGGTGCCAAGTGTAGACGATGGCGTTGAAAAAATTGAAGAAGCAATTGAAATTATAAATTATCTAAAATCAATTGGTTATCATAGAATATATACCAGCCCTCATATAATGCAAGAAGGGTATGTGAACACAAAACAAGGACTTGAATCCGTTTTTAATTCGCATTTCAATGCCTACAATCAAGTATTGCCTACATCGTTAATAGCAGAATATTTTGTAGATGAAGCTTTTGTAAAATTAGTAGCA
>JBIPPG010000037.1:0-12601 GCA_044368545.1 Chitinophagales bacterium
TTATGTGAAATTATCTCCTGGGAAAAAATTCAAAATTAATGGAGTTATGGATGGCTTTTATCCAGGCATTGATGAATTTTCTACACCAAAAGAAATTTTCAAAAATGATACGATATTCAAAGTATTCTTGCTAGAGCCTATAGAAAAGAAAAGATATGTAGTTGAAAATATTTATTATGCATTTGACAAATCTGTGGTTCGTCCAGAATATTATTCGATAATGGATAGTGTATTGTCGTTATTGTCCCTTTATCCAAATACATTCCTAAAAATAGATGGACATACCGATTCTAGAGGTACCAATGTATACAATCAATCTTTATCCGAAAGAAGATGTAAAGCGGCCGCTGAATATATGTTATTGAAAGGACTCGCTCCAGAAAGAATTATTATGAGAGGATATAGCGAAGATGTGCCAATTGCGCCAAACGAAACACCAAGTAGTGAAGATGATCCTGCTGGAAGAGCTAAAAATAGAAGGGTAGAATTCAAATTGTTAGCTCCAAATGGTAAAGATCCAAAATTGGAAATTGACTACAGAGTGAATACGCCATTCGGAATAGATTAACAATATTTCTAAAATACAAAAAAAGCATCATAATTAATATGATGCTTTTTTTGTGTACTACACTAAAAATAAATTTTATTTATTTCCCACAAGCCATTCAATGGCATTATTTACCAATATTTTTTGTTCTTTTTCTTTGTTGAATTTCATAGAACGAACCAATTCGCCTGGCGATAATTCCCCTAATGGAAATGGATAGTCGGACCCTACAACAATTTTATCTTCACCAAATAATTGAATATTATAATCAATAGCAAGTGGACTATGCACCAAGCTATCTACCCAAAAATGGCCGCAATAGTCTGAAGGCTTTTTATTATTATCAATAGCACATAAATCGGGACGCATTTCAAATCCGTGATCTACTCTGCCTAGTGTAAAAGGAAATGAACCTCCTCCGTGCGCAAATGCAAATCGCAGTTTTGGAAATTTTTCAAAAATACCTCCAAAAATCAAGCTACAGATAGCTCTTGAACTTTCGGCAGGCATACCTACTAGCCAAGGAAGCCAATATTTATTCATATTTTTCTGTCCCATCATATTCCATGGATGTACAAAAATACAGGCATCTAGCTCTTGTGCCGCTTCCCAAAAGGCATTGAATTGAGGTTCGCTCAAATTTAAATCATTGATATTGGTTCCAATTTCTATTCCTTTGAGCCCCAAAACCTTTATACATCTTTCTAATTCTTTGATAGCCATATCGGTATCCTGCATAGGCAATGACCCAAGTCCTACAAAATTATCAGGGTATCGTTGGCAAATTTCAGATATATGATCATTTAAAAACTGATTTATCATTAATGAATCTGCCGCTTGAATATGATAGTTGAACATTACAGGAATGGTACTCAAAACTTGTACATTACTTTTGAAACCAATCATCTCTTTCATCCTATCTTCGGGGCTCCAGCAATTGCTCATAATTTCCCTAAAAAAAATATCGTCTATCATCATTCGCGCACACCCCACTTTATGATGTTCCAACGACACAAATCCACCATACCCAAATTTTTTGCTCCAATCGGGCATTTTTTCAGGCAAGATATGTGTGTGAATATCAATGCAATCGGTGTTGTGAATAGAATGGGATAAGCACATTTTTTTATAAGTTTAAATCATTTTTAGTGTCCAAATATAGTTCGAAAATTGAGAATTGAAATTATAAATTCCTAGCTTTTTCTATTTCTTTTTTCAAAAGCATTCCTTCAATTATCATCGAACGATGCGAAAAAGTAGGGAAAATAGAAAATTTTATCTCTTTTTCTAAATATTTGGGGATATATTCTTCAATAAATTGGTTTAATGAAATTTTGGTTGCTTTATATTTTGACCAATTATCGGTAGCAAACTCACTAGCAAAGATTTCATCGGACCACAAAGGGAAATAGAAGTGATTGTGGTTGTCGCCTTGAACAGCCCAACCCTCATTATACAATGCGATTACTTCATTATTTTCAATTATTTTTTGGATAAAATACTCATAACGTTTTAAATTGGGTTGGTTGAGTGCCCAATCTCGTTCTTCTTTGCTTATTTTGCTCGTCATAATTAAATTCCTTTAAAAGATGCTTTTCTTTTTTCTGCAAAAGCAGCCACACCTTCTTTAAAATCTTCAGTATCAAAACATTCTGCAAATAAATTAACCTCGGTAGTGAATCCTACAGGACCATCTTTATAATAGGAATTTACACATTGAATTATATTTCCAATAGCAATTGGTGCTTTACTGTTGATTTTTTCAAGAATTTCTCTCGATTTATTCATCAATTCTTCAATTGGCACTACATAGTTTACTAGATTCAATCGCAATGCTTCATCGGCTTTGATACTGTCCGCAGTCAATAACAATTCTAACGCTTTGGTTTTTCCAATGAGTTGAATCAATCTTTGCGTTCCACCATATCCAGGAACGAGGCCTAAGTTAACTTCGGGCTGTCCAAAAGAAGCATTTTGGCTAGCGACTCTAAGATGACAAGCCATCGCCAATTCGCATCCTCCTCCCAATGCAAAACCATTTACTGCTGCTAATATCGGTTTTGGGCAAGATTCCATTCTATTCAATACATTGTGTCCATCTCTTGAAAGTTTTTTGGCTTTATTGCTGTCAAAGCTCGAAAATTCAGAAATATCGGCTCCAGCGGCAAAAGCTTTAAAGCCTTTTCCCGTAAGTATCACCGATTTAATTTCGTCATTGTCATAAACTTCATCCATAGCTTCATCCATTTCGGTGAAAAATTGGATATTTAATGCATTGTATTTTTCTTCTCGGTCAATGGTAATTGTTAAAATGCCATTATTTAACTCTTTTAATAAAATTTTGCTCATGTGTTTTATTTTTTACAAATTTAATTAATTGAAATTTATCGGTTCTTATTTTTTATTTTTCAAATTTTCTTCGTAGTCGCTTTGAATCCATTTGAATATTTCAATTTGACTTCGGGAAGATTCCGTCCCTACTTTTTTCATTTCATTACTCATTTCTAGGTCATGAAACCTCGATTTTTGATTGTCTTTAAGCTGGAGATTTAGGTAGTTCAATATCTTTTTTTGGAGTAATTTTTCTATAATAGGTACACCCACTTCTACCCGAAAATCAATATTTCGAGGCATTAAATCGGCTGAACTTATATATAATTTTTCTTTTGGATTATTCTTGAAATAATAAACTCTTGCGTGTTCCAAAAATTTATCAATAATACTTATCGCTTCAATATTTTCACTTATTTCGGGAAGATTGGGAATCAAACAACAAATTCCACGTATGATCAATTTGATTTCTACGCCTGCTATACTCGCTTCATAGAGTTTGTCAATGATTTGATCATCGACCAAGCTATTCATTTTGAATAAAATATAGCCTTTTTTACCTTCCTGGTGCGCTTTGATTTCATTCTCAATTCCTTGAAGAATAATACTTCGAGTACTAAAAGGAGAGACCATAAGTTTTTTAAACGATTGAGGTTTTTGGGTTTCTAAGAATTTAAAAACGTTAGCTACATCTTTAGCTATTTCGGGCTGAGATGTGAAAAGAGAAATGTCGCTATAAATATTTGCGGTCACTTCATTATAATTCCCAGTAGAAATATTACAGAAATATTTTGTTTTATTGTTTTGTTTTTTTGTGATATATACAATTTTTGAGTGGACTTTTAAGTTGGGATTGCCATACAAAACTTTGATGCCTTCTTCCTCCATTTGTTTTGCCCAATATATATTATTTTCTTCATCAAAACGAGCCGTCACTTCCATCACCACCGTCACTTTTTTCCCATTTTTAACAGCATTGATAAGAATATTGGCAATTTGAGATTTTTTTGAAAGCCGATAAAGACTCATTTTTATTTCATTGACATAAGGATCTATACTGGCTTCACGCAAAAAATTGAGTAAGTAATCAAATGAATTGAATGGGTAAAAAAGCAACACATCTTTTTTTGAAATCGAATTAAAAATTGTTTTTTCCGATTCCATTTTTAGATTGGGAATAGGTGTGTTTTTGTCATACAAAAGATTCTTCATCCCAAAGTCTGGGAACTTTGTAAAATCCTTGAAATTATGATATTTGCCACTTAAGACCACATTTCGTTTAGAAATTTGTGATCGTTTAAGGATATAATACAATAAATCCGCTGGAATTCGCTTGTCCGCAATAAAACGAACGGGCTTTCCTTTTTTTCTTAGCTTAAGACTTTTTGATAGCTTATCTACTATAGAATTGGAAATATCATTATCTATTTCTAGCTCGGCGTCTCTTGTTACTTTTATGGTAAATGCTTCAAAAGTATCCATTTCAAATACTTTGAAAATTTCGGGTAAATTTACACGAATAATGTCGTCCAAAAGCATCACATATTTTTTGGCAGAATCTTTGCAAGGAACTTCTACAAAACGCGAAAAATAGTCGGTTGGGATTTCAATTAATGAAAATTGTGTTTTTTGAGGATCCTGCTGAGACATTTTGATAGCCAAATAGATCGATTTATCTTTTATAGCAGGAAATTTTAAAGAATCTTTTAAAATCAAAGGTGTAATTCCTTGTCTGATGTTAGATTTAAAAAATTGTTTGACCCATTGAAGTTGATCGGCTTTTAAGTTGGTCTCGTTTAAGAAAAAAACGCCATTTGCGGCCAAATCTTTTTTTATTTTTGAAAAAGCTCTAGCAAAATAATACTCATCCTTTTTTAAAGTTTGATAGATTTCATCTAATACTTCTTCAGGATTAAAATTGAGTGACTTTGCTAGATTTTTTCCAATTAGTTTATTTAATGTGCCTACTCGTACTCTAAAAAATTCATCCAAATTATTGGAATATATTCCCAAAAAACGCAATCGCTCCAATACAGGTACTGAGGCATCTAGTGCTTCTTGAAGTACTCGTTTATTAAAGGACAACCAACTGATTTCTCTATTATGTTTTGGAAACATTTATTTTCTAAAATTCAATGAAGTAAATAATTTTGTACAAATTTAATCTAAAAATGGATTAGAATAAAAATGTACTTTCCACATAATTGCGTTAATATGCAATTATATTCTCTGGATTTTATAAATTTCCAGTTCGGCCTCCATCTACAGGTAAGTTGATTCCTGTGATATAGCTCGCTTCTTTGGACGCAAGAAAAGCTACTGCATTGGCTATTTCTTCGGGTTGTCCAAATCGTTTCATTGGGATTTCGGCCAGCATTTCTTCTTCTACGTCTTTGTATTCTTTTTGTAGTTTTGAAGATTTTGTTTCAATAATTGATGCCAATCTACCTGTAGCAGTAGCACCTGGCAAGACATTATTTACCGTAATATGAAATGGAGCCAATTCATTTGCTAATGTTTTTGCCCAATTAGCTACAGCTGCTCTAATCGTATTGGAGACACCTAGATTTGGTAATGGTTGTTTTACCGAAGTTGAAATAATATTGACGATTCGCCCGAATTTATGAGCTTTCATGCCTTCTAATAGCAGGGATACCAGTGTATGATTTGCTATTAAATGATTGTTAAACGCACTGATAAATTCTTCGTTTTTGGCTGTGTGAATTGGCCCCGCTGGAGGCCCTCCTGTATTGTTTATGAGTATAAGATATGGATTTGATTTGCTTGCAATCAACGATTTTATTTTAGTTGTAAAGTCTACAATATCAGATACATCTGCCGAAATATAATCATGTTTTTGTAGGTTGTTTACTATGGGAAGCGCTTCCAAAGCAATTTTTAAGTCATTTTCATTTCTTGACAGTAAAGTAATATTAGCACCTTTTTCCGCTAATTTTTTGGCGCTTGCAAATCCGATGCCTTTACTTCCTCCACACGCCAAAACGTTAATATTTGTTAAATCTCCAGTCATTTTTTTTGTTGTAAAAGTAAGCAAAATATGGTAAAAAAGTGTCTATTTTTTTATATAAGCTTTGTTTTTTGTTTATAATCAAATGCTTGTAACACGTTTTTTAACACTATTTTTGCTATGTAATTTAATTGTGAAATCTAAATTAAATCATTGTGCTACTAAACTTATTTAAGAAAAATCAAAACGAGGTGATATACCATGAAGATCAATGTAATGATGTTCTTGTAGCGCCTTCTATAGAGGAAAATAAATATCAAACATATAATTATCAAACCACTACAGTTATAGAAAATGAAGTGATTGATCAAGAAGAAGAAGTTTTGGAAGATTTAGATATTTTATTTGCAAAGAAATTTATTGAGAAAAAAGGTAAATTTGTATTCTGTGAAAATAAAGAAGATTTATTAAGTAAACTACAGATGTTGCTTAAGAAGATAAATAAAACTAAAGTTTTTGTATGGGAGCAAGAATTGGTTGATTATTTAAAACTAAATAATCTTTTTACTGATGGAATTGCTTGTGAACGAAATGGCGAAGAATCCAATATTGCTATAAGTAAATGTGAAGTTTTAATAGCAAATGAAGGTAGTATTATGCTTAATCCTATGCAGAATAGTCCTCGATCATTGAATATTTTCCCATCCCATCAAATCATTTTTGCCACATTGGAACAATTAGCGCCCAATGTAGATAAAGCCATCGAAAAATTTGTGGCAAATCATAATGATAGTCACCCTTTTGTAATTCAGCTGGATAGCGACCCAAAAAGACTTCGTAATATTAACGGTAAATTTGTAATTAACTCTGAAGGGCCCAAAGAAATTTTCTTATTTTTGTGTGAAACTTTATAGTTTTACATCAGAATAAATTAATTTTCTATGGCTCGAATTTTGTTTTTATCCGACTTTCATTTAGGAATTCCTGATGAAGAGTCGAGCAGTTTTCGTGAAAAAAAAATCTGTACCTTTTTAGATGAAAATTTTGAACAAACAGATGAGTTGTTTCTTGTAGGTGATATTTTTGATTTTTGGTTTGAATACAAAGAAGTGGTGCCAAAAGGATTCAATCGTTTGTTAGGAAAAATTGCATATTGGACCGATTCGGGCAAAAAAGTTCATTGGTTTACGGGAAATCACGATATGTGGATTTTTGATTTTTTCACCAAAGAATTAGGTGTAATTATTTACCGTCAACCTCAAATTTTTGAATGGGATGGACTCAAAATCCTCGTAGGACACGGCGATGGTTTGGGGCCAGGCGATTATAAATATAAGTTTTTGAAAAATTTCTTTGCTTCCAAAATTTGTCAATGGCTATTTGGATGGATACACCCAGACTTAGGCATAGGTTTGGCGCTTTTTTTCTCGCGCAGTAGCCGAAAAAAAACAGCTCAAAAAGAGGATATGTATTTTGGGAAAGAACAAGAATGGCTTCAAATCTATTGCAATGAATATCTTCAGAAAGAGGACACAATAGATTATTTTATATTTGGACATCGTCATTTACCTATTTTTGCTACATTAAATAATCAAAAATCGCGTTATATAAATCTGGGCGACTGGCTCAATTATTTTACGTATGCAGTTTTGGAAAATAATAAAGTATCTTTGCTACAATATGAATCTCCCAAAAAAGATAACGATTTTAGCTATAATAGCGCTATTTAATCAAGGATTAATCAGTCAAAATAGTGTATACAAGGAATTCAAAATTTGTCCTTTGGGGATAGCGTACAAATACTCGGAACATATTATCGTCAAAACAGAAAATAAAGTTTCCGATACGTTTTATACCTCCAAATACGGCCATCTAACCTCATTAGACACTCGTTTTCCCTTAAAAAAACTAGCTTATTTCAAGGAATCGAATAGTTTTTTGGTTTTGAACAATCGATTTGGAATTGTTACACATACTCAGTTGGATAAAATTGGACTTTTTGAATCCCTTTTTGTCACGTATTCGAGCGATGGATTGATTTGGATATTTGATAGAGCAAGCAATAGATTGTTGAAAATCAATGAAAATAATGATATAAAATTTCAGGCGGATAATCCATTTTTTTATAAAAACAAGGTCTATTTCCCCACTCATTTTTTTGATTTGAAGAGCAAAATGATTGCGTTAGATACTGCTTTTGGGCTTTTTGTATTAGATTCTTATGGCAATTTGTTGGAGTCAATTCCTTCCGCTACTATTTCCAAAGTTTTTGTAATTCAATCTTTCGTTTTCATAATAAAAGAGGGGCAACTTTTTCAGTTTGACTATGAAACCTATCAGTTCAAAACGATAAAAACAGAGGTTGATATTTCTACCGTTAAAAATATTTTTTATGACCAAGGAAGTTTCTATTATTTTGATGGGTTAGAGAAACAAAAAATGCCACTACTTTTTTGAGAAAGCAGTAGCATTTAAAGGTTAAGATTTAGCTTCGTTTGTGCCAAGTTCGGCCTTCGTTGGTAGAATAATAAAGCCCTTTGGATGTAACCGCTAGAATTTCCTTGCCATTATCCGTCAAATCGCTAAATTGTCCGTACATCGTTCCCGAAAATCGAGTGTGCCACGTACGCCCATCATTGGTAGAATACTCTACTTTTTGATTATTAGCGGGATGAATGCGAATAATCTCTTTTCCTTTTAAAATCATTTGTGCCATATATTTTTAAATTTTTCTACAAAAATAAAGGCTCAGTAAGTCAAAGTACGGCGGAAAGGTAAAATAAAATGGTTATATTTAAATTTGAAATTTAATATTAGAATCCTTTATTATATTTTACATAGATTAATTTGGTTCAAATGTGTTCCAATAACACTTAAAATGACACGAAACAAATGGTTCAAGGGAATGAAGCAAGAAATAATTATCAATTTCTATAAAAGTAACGTAATAATTATTTAATTTAGGTTTGATATTATCCATATCCTCTTTTAGTTTTTTTTCGAAGTGTTCTTTTAAGTTATTTATGTGATTATATTTTGCAACTAGGTTTTTATTATTCCATTTTGATGTGCTTTTTGTTTGATGAATTTCTCGTAATTCTTCATTTTCCCATATTGCGATTTTTTTTGCTAACGAGGAAAGTACCTTATTGTTTGATATGTGATTTTTTAATCTTCGTCTAAGATCCTTTGTAATTCCACTATACAAAAATTTCTTATCTCCATTATCTATTTCAAATATTAAATAAAGACACGATTCGTTTTTTGTATAAATTTCTATATTATTTTTATTTAACTCATAATAGTCATTATTATTAAGTTTGTATTCTAAATCAATAATTTTACTGCTAATTTCTTCTTTTAATTTTAACTGATTTATAAATAATTCTGATTTATAATTCTTTTCCATTTTTCTATAATTTTTAATTTTTTACAAATATACTAAAACCCCATTTTTCTTCTTGACTTATCGGCAGTATGCCAAGTTTCTTGTTCGCAGAATTCGATTATGGTGTCGATATTTGGTTCTTTATTTTCTATAATCTCATACAGCATAACTTTTCGTGCAATATTTTCTATTTGTCCTCCAGAAAATGGAAATTCATTTGCAAGAAGTGTCGCTTCATTTTCATTCAACATTGTGAGTTTATCCATCCAAATATATTTTAGATTTTCTGTATTTGGATTTTCAAATTGTAGTTTGTATAAAAATCGTCTTTCAAAGGCTGCGTCAATATTATCGAGCATATTGGTGGTAGCTATAAAAATACCTTCAAAATTTTCCAACTCATCCAGCAGAATATTCTGAATTGAATTTTCTACTTGTTTTACGGATGAAGTATCTACATCGCCTCGTTTACTGATTAAAGCATCCGCTTCGTTAAACAATAGAATGGGTGTGATTTCTTCTTTTTTACACAATGCTTTGTAGTCCGTAAATATTCTTTTGACTTGTTTTTCACTCTGTCCAAACCACATCGATTTGGCTTCACTCAAATCATATTTCCAAATAGCTCTGCCCGTCATTTGAGCTAATTGGAAAGCCGTTTCGGTCTTTCCTGTTCCCGGCAATCCATAGAGCAAAATATTAATACCAGATGGCATTCCTTTTTCTTTCAAATTTTCCTGAATTTGAAGCAATTTGTCATTTTGTATAATGCTTGCAAGCATTTTTACTTGTTTAGCTTCGCTTGGATTAAGAAAAAGTGTTTTTTTGTGAATTGAATCAGAAGAAATATAGTCTTTTGACTTTTTATCTTGTGTTCGATATACCGAAATATCGATATTATTTTCGGAAAGTATTTGAATATATTCATCGGCAAGTGTCAAAAAGACATTATCCGAAAAACTTCCTGATTCTATCTTTAAAAGTTTATTTTTTACCAAGATATTTTTTTGGTCAATAATCGATTTAAAAAATTCAATTCGATTTCGTTCTTGTTCCAAATAATCATTGATTGTTCTTTTTAGATTTGTTTCATCGTACCCAATGATATATTCCCAAGTGACTCTGAACAATAGTACATTTTCCCGCCAAGATAATTGAAGGTTTTTTATCCATTTAAATAATGGAAATTTTTGCGCTTCTTGCATATACATTTCAGTAATTTCTTTATGGGTTTTTTGTTCTATTTCATTACATCTTAGATTTTCATAAAATTGATTAAATGTGTCAAAAACAGCCAACTCATCTTCCATATTTATGTGGATTTGAAAGTTCAACTCATTTTTGATAATTGCTTTTGAAATTTTTTCAGTAACTTCCAAATTGCCAAATCTTCTGTTTGAAGATTCTCTTAAGATTAGTTTTAATTTAAGACTACTTATAGTGTCTTGAAAGTAATGAATTTTAAATACATCACATTCTAAATGATTACAAATTGCTTCTACCCAATTGTTATATCCCATCAATGATAGACCGAAAATATTGACGGTAATAAATGCTTCTTTGGGAGTCAGATGAAGCCAATCTTCAAATACTTTTAGATGGCTAGCCATCGGGGTCAAATAATCACCTTCCAGTTTGCAATCTTTGCTTTGGTGGTAAATGATTTCGGCGTGTTGTAATAATGTTAAATCTTGCATAAAAATTAAATTTTATACAAAAATATAGGCGCAGATTGACAAAAAATGGCGGAGTGAAAAAAATTATCCTTCTTTTGCAAAAGAAATCAAAGATATATAATCCCCGTTGTCCGCCTTTTGTAATGCAATTATGTAATTTTTTCGATGCTCATTGGCTTTTATAAGGTTATGTCGATTCCATTGGAGCGGCTTTAAATCAAAGGCTTGTTCTGTTAAAAGGTCTGCCATAACTCTGGAATGCCTTCCATTTCCGTTGGCAAAACAATGTATACTGACCAATCGATGTTTGAATCGAAGTGCAATTTCGTATAAATCAAAAGTTGAATTATTAATCCAAAAATGTGTGTCATCCAATAAAATTTTCAATTCATAAGCTATTTGAAACCATTTTACGCCTATGTTTTTATCTGTTTTTCTATATTCTCCCGCCCATTTCCATACATCAGAATACATTTTTTTATGTAGCGTTTTAATAAAATTTTCGCTTAATATTTCCTCTTTATTTCTTTTTTTACTCATTAACCATACCAACGCTTTTTCAATATTGGCTTGCTCCAATTGATTCAATTCTTCTTGTGTCGTAATGGAACGAATTTTCAACCCATCCATTTCCGATTCATCCAACGGTGTCTGCCCCGGTTCGTAGCTTAATTTTAATCCCATATAATATGATTCATATTTCGTTTTAAATCATCGGAAAGTTCTTCTACCGAGGCTTTTAGGTACTCTTCATTATTGCCTTGGTCTTCCATTACCATATTCAGATGGGTTTTATTGACGATATAAGTGGCTTTCTCTTTTGATTTTTTTTCAATCATCTTTTCCAATGAACCTTCCATAGGCACAAAACCGTATACCAATTTTAAGTTTAATGCTTTACCTACTTCTTCCAAATGTTTCAATGTTAAGGATCCATCCATCTCTCTGATTTCAATAGCTCTTGCTCCTTGTTTTGTCATCGATAATCGATTTCCCATCTGCTCCAAAGTCATATTAAGAGCCGTGCGTATAGATTTAATCCAGCCTATAGAGGGCTTAGAGATAGATAGTATAGGTATAAAAACACTTAGTTTTTGATCTAATTGCTGTATGATTAACTTTTTATTTCGCATCACTGTCATTTTACAGCACAAAAGTAAACAAATAAATTTAAATATTTGATAAAAAATAAATAAATATATTTACTTTTTGTAAATTTAGTAAATGTATCATTTTACTTTATAGTTAATTCAATAGGTGCTTCTTCTCGAATTCGATAATTTAGATCTACCATTGAAGCATTGACATAAGTCGTTTTGCCTTTTTCTTTTAGTCCAAAATCCTCGTGGATATGTCCAAAAACGTGCAGTTTGGGTTTGATTTTTTCAACCGTTTTTAGCAAGTCTTCACAGCCCACACGCATCTGCTGAATGGTACAGTCCAAAATCCCAAACGGCGGGCCGTGGGTGACGAGTATATCGGTATCTTTTGGGATTTTCTTCCAATGCGCAGCGATTTCTTGACCTCGGTCTCGGTTAAAAGCCCAATTGAAAAAGGTAGGCGTAATCGGCGAACCCCAAATCTTGAGTCCTTCTATCTCCACACCTGAATCATTCAAATACGTAACGCCCGAAGGAATCAAATCCATAATATCTTCTTCTCGGCACTCTTCAAAGAAAAACTCGTGGTTG